>JAGVGM010000237.1 GCA_020057065.1 Thermodesulfovibrionia bacterium | reverse complement strand
ATAATTTTCCAGAATAATACCTGAAGGATAATTTTTCCCGTCTTTTTGCAGGTATTCGTAGTAGGAAACACGCCAGTTTAATATACCATCTTCATAATAATTTTTTTCAACAAGAAGACCGGCGGAGCCTGCAAATGTATAATCTAAAATTCCCGGACCTGCAGGTTCGCTAAAAACAATTTTTATTTTTTTCTTATTAACCCCGGCCCCGGAAGACGGGATCAGGTCGAAATAGATCCGCCTGATATCCTCTCCTACCGTACCGGCAAAATTCCCCTTCCTGGAAAACTGCTCCATTACAAAATGGGGATCAATTTTATCTTTATCGCCTGTCAATTCAAACAGCTTCACGCCCATCGGGTTGATGCATACCGCCTTGAAGGTCTTCTCCCCGGCATTAACGTCTATATAACCTATTGCTGAAAATTTATTCCAGTTGTATTTAAAAACAATTGTATTTATGATCCTGAAATTATCAGGTGAAATCTTCCGGAATTCCTCCACAAGCGCCCATGGATTGACGGATTCCATAGGAACGTATAAAGTTTTCTGAAATGGAATGCTGGTGCAGCCAACAACGCATATAAGCACTATAAAAATTAAGGGTAACCGTTTCATAATTTCATGCCTGTTTTTTTCACAAAAAGTTCGCAAAGCTTCGGCACTACCATCACTGATGAGAAAAATCCCGCTCCCAGGCCGATAACCATTGTTATACCCACTGAAGACAGGGCCGGGTGTTTTGCAAAGATCAGCACGCCTACGCCAATGAGCGTAGTTACCGTACAAAGCGTAATTGCCGTGATAGTCCCGGTGTTCATCTCTTTTCTGCTGCGGAATGTCATGAATATTCCATAATCCGAATTTAGCCCTATTACTAAAACTCCCGCAATCATGTTGGCCGCATTTATTGAAATACCGAGAAGCGCCATAAGACCAAAAAGCCAGAGAATACTGGTCAGCGGCGGCATAAGGGCTATAAGGGTCTCTCTGATATTAAAGAAACACAGGTAAGTCATCACGATTACACTTATCGCCGCTATCCACGTCATCAGTTTTAAATCCTCGGAAACCGCTTCAGAGAGGGTGCTGGAAAGGACGGTGGAGGAGACCAGGTAGGTATCAGGATATTGCCTGCTTATTTCATTGATTGAATCTACATATTCTTTTGTGTCCGGAAAAAATGATATCAGGCGGTAACCGTTATCTGTTTTTTGAACAAACCGTTCGAATAAACTTTTGCCGGATTCATCTGGAAATCCACCGGCGTCCCCCTTATTATTTTCATTTGCCGCTTCCAGGTTTGCAAAAAACGGGGCAAATGCGTTTTCCGAAAAATTATATTTTTTGCCTTCCTGTAAAAGCAGGGTCCTGAGTCTTTGTTTCCGTTGCTCTGTCCAAAAATTTTTCCACTGCCCGAGGTTCTCTTTTTTCGTCTTTGCAGACGGCCATAATGGGGATATGCTGGTGAACTTGTCCTTTCCGATCGCCAGCACGGCATCTCTGTATATCTTTTCATTCTTTTCAAGCGCGTCTTCGTAATCTGTTGAATTGACCACAAGCACGGCAGGAGTTTTCTCACCTCCCCATGTTTTTTGAAACCGTTTCTCGGCGTCTATTATCACTTTTTCCGTGCCGTCTATGTTTTTGATATCCCGCTCAAACTCCACATGAAAAGAAAAATACGTCAACACAATCGTTAAAAAAAACCAGAACAATACGGTCAACCCGCTTGAAAGATTCATGTTCTCAAGTTTTTTTGTAATACGGTCTGCAAAAGATGGTCCGCCGTCTTTTTTTAACATGAGATGCGGCAGCACAAATATGGAAATAAGAGTTGACAGGATTATGCTGATGATCGTGACAACGGCAAGCTGGTTGTACCCTTTTATCCGTGAGAAAAAAAAGGCGATAAAAATTGCTATGGATGTTAATGCGCCGAAGCAGACAGGTTTTATCACGTGTTTTACAAAGGTGGAAGGGTCGCTCTTCCCTTGTGCGGCAAAATAAACGTGCGTCCCGTAATCAGTGGCTATACCTGCGACTGTGGAACCCAGACCGATTACCCAGTAGGAGAGTTTCCCGAAAAATAAATACGACAGAACAACGGAAATTAAAATCGCTACAACAGGGATCATGAATATCGTCACAGCGCTGACATCCCTTATTACCCAGCCATACAGCAGGAGCATTGCAACCGCTGCAATAAGGCTGATAAGGACGATATCTCTCTTGATCAGCTTCTCATTGCTGACTGTATGGGTGTGTCCGCAAACAACATCCGCCCGTATGTACTCAGGCAGCCCTTCAAGGTTTTTTTTCAGGGAATCAAGCATTTTTCTTGAGCCTTCGGAATCTGTAACGGCAACTGCGGACTTTGCAATCAACATGGCATGCCTGCCGTCCCTGCTGACAAAATGCCCGTCTTTGATTTCCATCTCATATCCTGTTGATGACGACAGGGATTTGAGTTTTTCAAACACCATCATCCTCATCCCTAGCGGGTCTGAACGAAACGTCGAATTCAGAAGGATCCCCTGCGGTTTTAACAATTGCAGATAAGCATCATGAAGCTTTGAGGAAATGTGCTCCTTATTTATCAATGCATCTATTTGAGACATCTCTCCTGCAGAGGCCAGCTCAGGTAAATTTTTCAACATGACATCCATGTCCCTGGCAAATGCGGATTCAGATATGCCGACAGCAACTTCAGGAAAAAGATTTTTATCCAATGAGGCGGCTAACAGGTCAATCTCTCTTAAGAGGTCGTTCACATCCTTCTCAGGAGAAGTCAATTCCATGGATACAACCACCTTGCCTGCAATATTTGAATTGCGGAAGAACTCCATGCTCCTGCTGAGGACCTCATTTTGAGGCAGGATGTTGTCCATGCTGCTTTCGTATTCCACAAAATAAAGGGCGGCAAGGCTGACAACAATTATAAAGATAAGAATAAGCTGGACGAGACGTTTCTTTCTTGTCAGGTAGTCGTATAACAGGCCTGCGTACTTATCAAACACGCCTCTTTACCTCAAAGTCCAGACTGTCGGGAACGGGGTCAAAAACAGTGTCTTTAAAGGTGATGGTGGTGCTGTCTCCGCTAAGCTCAAGAATCTTGATCTGCCTCAAATACTTCTCATCCTCTCTGAGGCTGATAGTTATGCTTTTGATAATCTTTCCTGCAATATTATTCCCTTTTGGCGTAAACTCAAAAACAAGGGGTGCTTTCTTCAGGATGCGCGCATCATAGTCTTTCAGGAGGGAAATATAATCTCCCGAGAACCATACTGTCAACTGATTCAGCACATTCTGAAAAACAGGATTACCGGATAAAGCAATCTCCTGGACCCGGTTTGTGTCCTCATCCCACTGGCGTATGGATTTGTCTGTAATTACTACCGAATATTTAACAGGCTCGTCAACATGCCAGGCCATCCTGTTCGGCTTTTGCAGATAAATCCTGCCCTTCATGATAATCCTGTTTTGAAATATTGCCAGGTCCTTCTCCTGAACAAAGTTTGTTTTTAAGCTCTTGAAGGCGGAAACATTTTCCCCGAGCCTGCGCAGCATTTCGATGATGTCAGCGGTTTCATCTCCAGCTGTCAATGTTGAGGCGATACACAGGAACAAAAAAACGGTAAAGAGACAGGATATAAAATATATTTTATTTGTTTTCATCAGCAGTGTTCAATATATATTCAGATTAAGTTATAATTTTATTTGGTTTGTTATTCCTGGCTTAAAAAAATCAGGAAAATAAAAATGGATTCTCACTTGCTCCGGAATGACTACAACTTATGACAAGGTACTATTTATCGTCATTGTGCCAGACCGTTATCTCGCCTTTGGCAATCAGGTCCTGCCCTTTGAAAATTTCCCCCCTGATGATCCCGAACTCGCTGTATCTGGCCACCTTGTAAACAAATACTTTAAGCCTGTCGCCGACACCGGCGCCGCCTAAAATCTCAAGTTTCTTTATCCCGATTAAAAATCCCTGAGATTGATTTCCTCCGTTTCCTGCGTGTTTGAGTCCGTTTTGAGCGGCTATTGCCTGCGATATTATTTCAGGATAAGACGCATCATCAAGTTTCCCGTTTTCACCTACAAAGATCATGTCTTCCGTAATTTCCGCTTCCGCAACAGACGACTTTTCCAGTACCTCAATAAGTTTGTTCACAATAAGTATGGGCTTTTTGTGCGGAACAAGTCCGGAGGTTTCAACGGGAAGGTGAATAATTTCCTCCTGCCTGTTGATATTTTCCCAGCAAAGCGGGTCTGAGGCCAGATAATCCCCTGTCAATTGATAAGCCGCACCGCGGCAGCCATAGCATTCGTCATTTTTTGCACATTTACTGCAAGGCCCTTTTATCAGCTTTTTATAATTCCTGATGTTCTCTATAACCTCGCTGTCCTTAATAATGTCAGCAAGTTTTTTCTCCCTTATATTGCCTACCGGGATAGTGACCCCGACACATGGATTGACGTCTCCATAAACATTAACGGCGCATGAAAACTGATGTCTAAGGCATTGTCCGCCTACAAGCGGCGGCTGAGGCAGCCAGTTGTATCCGTATTTTTCACGATCAATCTCAGAAAGCTTGAAGAAAAGGTCCCTGACCTGATCTGATCCAACCGACAGGCCGTCATTCTCCCTGGCTTTTCCCTGAGGTGTTATCATCTCGAAATACGGGGAAATTCTCTGTTCCCTCAGCCATTCCCACATCTGAACAAGCTCGTTAAAATTCTGGCGGCATATGACCGTGCTTATTCCCATGGGAGTGGTGTCAGGATACCCCGCCTTTTTCAGATTATCAAGGGCCGTATGGATCTGCCTGTAGGCCCCCTTTCTTCCGGAAAGTATATCCTGGAGCTTTTCGTCGGATGTATTCATTTTCAGAACAACTATGACGCCTTTTTCGGATAATTTCCTTGCGAGGGGTTCAGTTATATTGGTCCCGTTTGTGAAGAGCTCTATCTCTATGTCAAGCCCTTTTATGAAGTCTATCATTTCCATAATGCGGGGATACAGCATAGGCTCACCCCCGAGGATAATGATCTTTTTTACACCTATTTTTTTTGCCTGATCGATTAGATCCATGATTTCTTCTGCAGTCATCTCCTGTTTACCACTTACCCCATTTCGTGCGTAACAGTAAATACAGTTGAAATTGCAATCGCGGTTAAACTCAATTTCCATGGACAGAAGGCTGCGCCTTCCTGCGACGTCTTCTATCTCTTCCCGGGGAAATTCTGCACCGTAGATCCGTGGCTGACATTTCGTCATTGGTTTAGTCTCCTGTCTATAAAACGCATCGCCTTCCGTGAATTTCCTGAATAAAGTTGTCGTTGAATCTCATCTTTCCCTGATATTACAACTTCCGGTCTTACCCTTAAGTGGGCCTGGAGTTTATCCATGATCCTTTCAGCTGAACAGGAACTGTTTTCTACAGAAACATATACTTTCAGCGCATCAGACAGTTCGAAATCGCTGGAAACAGTAACATAGTATTCAGTAACCTCGGGTATATCGTCAAGCACTGAATAAACAGCCTGAGGATACAGGGTGGTGCCCCGGTATTTTATCATCTGTTTTTTTCTTCCCAGTATCGGTCCGAGTCTTGGCGAAAACCTGCCGCACCTGCACGGTTCGTTTATCAAAAAACTCACATCACCCGTCCTGAATCTCAATAAGGGCATACCCTCGACAAAAAATGTTGTTACGACCACTTCCCCGATATCCCCGTAAGGCAGGACTTTTCCATCGTCATTAACAATTTCAACTATTGCCAGTTCAGGATGAAGGTGTCCGCCTTTCTGGGCAGAGCATTCGCAGAATGATGTTATCGTCTCGGAAGATGCATATGTTGAGAATGCCTTTGCACCCCACATTTCTTCAAGATACCCGCCTATCTTTGTTAGAGAAAGATCCCGGTCCCTCAATGGCTCACCGATGCATACAAGTTTGGTAACATTGTTATCCCGGGGCTCAAGGCCTTTTGACCGCAGGAACAGTCCCAGTTTGTGCATGAACGAAGGCACCCCGACTATCACGGTAGGTTTCATGCGCAGTATGATCTCCATGTGGCTTTCAAAGCTGTTAAGACCGTTTCTGACAGCGGCGGCGCCAAGCGCCCTTATACCCAGAAAATATGCAAGCCCGGCAACAAAACACCTGTCTATAGTGCATGTAAGCAAAACCACATCATCAGAATTAATACCGCATCCGGCAAAAGAAATTTCTTCATTGTATGCAAGTCTCTGCAGATCATTTTCTGTATACATTATCCGGGTGGGTTTGCCTGTAGTCCCTGAAGACAGGACAATATCGACTATTTTAGAAACAGGAACTGAAAGCAATTCGTCATTGTGATCTTCAAATACCGATTTATCCGTAAACGGCAGTCTGGAAATCTCATCGAGAGATATTCCCTTTAGATCAATACCATTTAAAATCCTGCGGTAGTAGTGAGAATGATCTGCAATGTAACAGAGATGGTCTTTCAAAAGCCTCTCCTGCACATTCTTTATTTCGTCAGGTTTAGAGAATTCGAGATATCTGTGCTGATAAAAATCCATCATGCCGCTTTCTCCATCAATGACAGTTCCCTGCTTATAATTTCCCGTACCATGTTCTTTAATGAAAACACGTTCATATCTCTGTAATCCTGCCATTCAATTGCAGGCAGCCTGCGCACAATGATAGTGCCGGGCCTCAAAAGCCATGAACCCTTCGGCAGCATGTTCTCATTCCCTGTGATGCATAGCGGAACGATAGAAGCTTTTGACGACAGTGCAAGACGGAATGCAGACCCGTGAAAATTGCCTACCTGTTTGCTTCCTGAACGTGTTCCTTCCGGAAAAAATATGATCGAGACTTTCTCCTCAAGTAATTTCAGGGCCTTCTCAAGAAACAGTTCATGGCTCATCGTCCTGATATTTAAATAGCCGGCAAGCCGGGCAAAAAAGCCGAGGACCGGGATACGGAACGGCCAGATATTTACAACCTGCACAGCTTCATGCGGCAATACGCACATCAAAAACGCATCCGACGCGGACCTGTGGTTGGAGACAAAGATATGCGGTTCTTCCGAGTTGTTTTTTGAGTGGTCCTCATATCGAAGCCGTATAAACGGAAAAAAAACCCTGGTCACCCCTTTGCCGTACCAGCTTATAGAGCGGCGGAAACGTTTCATCACAAAACGTTTGGGGGCAAACAGCGATATAAAAGCGACAAATATTATTAGGACAGGAATACCTATCATGGAAAATATTAAAAAAACGATATAAAAATATAAATTCAGAAAAAATAGTATAAAACAATTCATGGAGATTTGTGAATGTTTGGATTTAACTTTGCCTTTCCTTTTCGTTTTTAATTTCTGCGATAAAATCATAAATATCCTGCAGGGTCCGGATGTTCCTCACCTTTTCCTCATTCCGTATATTGACCCCGAAACTCTTCTGAAGCGCAACTACCAGATCAACAACATCAAGACTGTCAATCCCGAGGTCCTGGAATATATGCGCCTGCGGATGCAATCTCTCTTTTTCAATCTCGAACGAGTCCTCAAACACCTTGTTTGTTATCTCGACAATTTCTTTTTCGGTCATTTAGCCGTCTCCTTCCGTCAGTGGATCTATAATTTTTAACAATGCATTTTCCCGGTTAACCGTTTTACGGCGCCGCAATTCCGGGAAACCTTTCTATGTACTGTTTTTTCTGCAAACCAGCGAGGCATTGATCCCGCCAAAGGCGAAACAGTTTTTCAAGATCGTGTTTATCTCTTTCTGTACCGGTTTTGTAATATGATCGATCCCGCTACAGTCAGGATCGATCTCTTCCAGATTCAGAGTCGGGTAGATAATACCCTTTTCCATCATAATTAATGAAGCGATCAGTTCAATAGCGCCTGAAGCGCCGAGAGTATGTCCGATGTAACCTTTCAGGCTGCTGACAGGCACTAAGGCGCCGAATATTTCCTTTATCGCTTCGGCTTCCTCTTTATCTCCCTGCGGCGTTCCCGTGGCATGTGCATTTACATAATCTATCTGTTCCGGCCTGATATCCGCAGTATGAAGGGCCTCGCTCATGCAATGGATCATGGATCTTTTGTCTGACTGACTCATGTGAGAGCCGCTTCCAAACGTGCTGTAACCGGTAATTTCAGCATAAATTTTTGCATTTCTGCGTACCGCGTGTTCATATTCTTCCAATACCATTATACCGCTGCCCTCTCCACAGACCAGTCCGTCACGGTCTTTGTCAAAAGGCCGCGGCGTTTTTTGAGGCGCCTGATTATATTTGACCGAGGTCGCAAAAAGGACATCAAAAGAACCTGTAACTGTCGGGTGAAGCTCCTCGGCCCCTCCGCATAAGAAAAGGTCCTGCCTTCCCAGCCTGATCAGATCATACGCTATGCCGATCGCCTGCAAAGATGAGGCGCATGCGGCTGCCGAGGTCATTAAATATCCTGTCAATCCCAGATATTGTGCAACATTTACGGTAGCGGTATGAGACATGCACTGAAAAAACATGGAGGCTGAGAGCTGTGACAAATCTCTTTCAGGGAGCATTATTTCAAAAGCGTCATTAATGCTCTTTGCGCTACCCATTGTGGAACCGATGATGCAGCCGGTCCTTCCCGAAGACAGGTCATCAGGAGTTATCCCTGAATCCGCAACAGCCTGCTCGGAAGCCTGCGCAGCAAAAATGCTCATACGCCCCATCGTCCGTCTGTTCTGGCGCGGAATTTTCTTTTCATCTTTCAGTTCAGCCGGGGCCGCCACAAAACTTCTCATGCCGTTATACCGGGTCCATTCTTCCATGAAGCGGACCGAGCTTTTCCCTGTCTCAAGCCCGTCAATATAAGAAACAACACTGTTTCCCAGCGGGGAGACCACCCCGATGCCTGTAATTACCACTCTTTTTAATTGCATAAGTTCCGGTTCAAAAATTTATTATACTTTTCTTTTTCCAAAATAGTCCGTCCAACAATGAACGAGGACATCATCGCACCGATTATCCCCGGTAAAACAGAGCTTTGCCCTGCAGCATGCAAGTTGCGCAGCGGCAGCTTACCGAGAAGGTTAAACTGGTTTATCTTCTGTTTTACTCCGTATGCAGAGCCGTCGGGATTATTCAGATAATCCCTGAATGTAAGCACAGACGCAGAATCAACGACATTTATATGGTCTTTATATTTCGGAAATGTATTAGCAATTCGTCCTATTATCTTTTCGATCTTATCTTTCTTGTAATCCTGGTACGATTGCGGTCTATGCCCAGTTCTTGTATCCTTCCATGTTTCAACATGCTCGAAAAAAGACGGCTCAAACGTATTGATGGTCCTATAGGTTTTTCCTCTCTCTTCCTCAATTGATTTCATAATTACCAACGCTGAAGCCCCTGTGTTTGCCGGATCTAACATCCGGTTTACATCAGTATGCGGAAAGATTGAGACGATCGTTGATTCAAAGTCAGGGTCCTTACATTCTTTATCCAACACCGCAAAAACAGAGAAAAATCCCGTTGAAGGTTCAAACGATGAAACCCGGGATATAAAGGCTTTGCTCAGGTGCTGCTCAGGCAGGATTTTTAAAACTTCTTTGGGATGTATCGTGAATATGCAGTTTACAGCCGAAATTTCTTCACCAGTATTCTATATAAATCTGCCGACCCTTTTGTTCTGAATGTCCTCAAGATTAGCAATATATTTATTACATTGTATTTCAATATCGCAGTTTTTGAATTTTGCCTCAAACGCCCTTATTAAAGCATCGCCGCCGTCCTTAATGCGTGCTACCGATTCGTAAAGATTAAGGCTCATCCTGCTGTGATTGGCAAAAGAGATCTCCTTCGGCATTACACCATAGCACATCGCAAAACCGGACAACAGCGCTCTTAACACGGCATTGCCGGTTAATCCGTTCAACACCTCTTCCAGGCTCAAAAAGTCTTCTTCCAGATGGTGTTGGAGAGAAGCACCGAGTACACGCAGGTCCATTGACGGCGTGCGGGCGCAGACATGTCTGACCTTGTCAAAATATCTGTCAATGTTTGAGCCTTCCCCCGGAAAATAACCTTTAAATTTCTTTTTAATATTTTCAATTCCATAGGGAATTTCATAGAGCCTGTTTTCCGATTCAAAGAAAAAGCAATGGGCCTTGTCTTCAGAAAGGAATATCGGCTGGATAAAATCCCGTATCCCGAGAACTGATAATATGTCGTGCAGAATGCCGCTTTGATCAAGCCCCCCCGTAAAATGGAAGCCGGTATCAAAAGGAATACCCCTTTTATAAAACCTTGATACAGATCCGCCTATCCGGGAGCTTTTTTCGAGCAGTAATACCTTTCGGCCGTTCATCCCCAGAATGAGGGCCATTGTCAATCCGCTGATACCGCTTCCAACAACAATGTCATCGTACTTTTTCATAGAAGGATACAAAAACTACATCACAAGTCCGCCGTTGACTCCGATAACCTGACCGTGAATGTACATATGTTCTTCAGTGCACAGAAAGTTGACTACTGACGCTACATCATCGGGACTGCCAAGACGATTGACCGGAATTAATGGCAGGATATCCTTCTTCGGGAACTTCTCGGTCATTTCCGTTTCTATAAAACCAGGGGCAACAACGTTGACAAGAATATTTTTCTTACCTACTTCCCGGGCTAATGCTTTGGCAGCGCCGATCAAGCCCGCCTTGGATGCAGAGTAATTCACCTGACCCGCCTGACCTATCTGGCCCGAGGCTGACGAAACAATTATAATGCGCCCACTTTTGGCCCTTAACATCGAAAATAATACCGTGCGTGTCACATTGTAAAACCCGTCAAGATTTGTGGAGAGGACCGAATCCCACTCATCTTTAGTCATCCATACCATTAGATTGTCACGAGTTATTCCTGAATTATAGACCAGCACATCAGGGGCCGTGTCCTCCAGCCTAGGTGACAGTGCGGCTTCAGTTTCTTTAAAATCCGAGACATCAAAAGGGATGAGATCGCACGTTGTTCCAAGAGATTCTATCTCTGATTTTACTTTATTTGCAGCCTCATGGTTGCTTTTATATGTTAACCAGATATTAAATTTTGCCTGAGCTAACCGTAAAGCTATTGAACGCCCTATTCCCCGGCTTCCACCAATAATTAATGCAATCTTATCCATTGTGTTTTTGTGTTAACTATATTCTTTCCTAAATTGAGCGATTCTTAAGATCTAATTTTCCCCTCTAAAAAGAGGGGTAGGGGTGTGTAAAAAAAAGCATAAAGGGAAACACACCCCTCAATCCCCTCTTGATAGAGGGGAAGAAACATAAAATCGCTTAATTTAGGTCTTATAATGTTTATTATTTTACTTAATCTAAAAAAAGTTTGCATATACCGTGATCTTATAACCGCTCGATATAATATAATCGGATCATTTGCGAGAATGGCGACTACAGCAGACTCCCTCTGCAGGGATCGAACCTGCGGCACCAGGTTTAGGAACTCAAAAAAGCGGACGGCAACGGCAAGGCTGTACTCTTCTATCCTTTAACTATAGATAGAAATTCTTCAGGCGTAAGGACAGGTAGCAGATCTACCTTGAAGTCGCCCTTGTTTCTTGTGATTAGGCAGTCTGATTTTACCTGAACAGCAGAGTAATACTGCACGGCATCTTCGAAATCCCTGAAGTTCGATGTCAAAGCCAGATCGATTATCCTCTCATCAACTGGTGAGACATGAAATACGATTCTGACTTTTTCAAGAATCTTTATCGCCTTTTCCCGTTTCAGTTCCTTCGACAGCAGATAATATAGTGTCGGGAAGCTAAGAGAGCATAGATAACCTCTCAATTTCTTATCCTCGATCATTTTGAATACCCCGGCTGCCGGAGAATAAAACGGTTCTCGCTTAAGGAATATATCAAGAAAGAAATTGATATCACAGAGAACGGATTTCATTTATATTTTTCCTCAAGATGTTTTCTGTATTCCGCCCGAAACTTCTTTGAAACTGCGCTGGATGAAAGTACACCTGATATTTCGGTCAATACCGGTGATTCCGGAGTCTCCTTTTCTTTTCGCGCCACAAGCGACCTGAAATAATCCTCCACTATGCGTGACAGACTGACACCCTTGGCGCGTGCTGTCTTTTTTGCCTGAGCTATCAGTTTATCATCTAACCGCAGTGTAAGTTTTGTAGTCATAACATCCTCCTTTGACGTATCTATTTTATTATTTTGTACGTCTTATGTCAAGTTGTACAATAGCATCTGCTTTTTGAATTATCATCTGGTTAACTTATTGTCTCTTGGTAGTCTGAACT
>JAGVGM010000149.1 GCA_020057065.1 Thermodesulfovibrionia bacterium | reverse complement strand
GTGCGCAAGAGATCAGGAGCGCCTCTGTAACCGGTAATGACGGCAGCATAGCCTTTTCAACCAATAAAAAGGCAGTAGGCATGAAACTCAGTACAAACTTCCTGTCTCAGTTTATCGACGGGCATGGGGACCGGGCGATGAACCTCGGATTTAAAGCCGGGGAGAGGATATTGAGCGTTGTCACGAATATTTATAACAAAAAAGACTGTTATGGCTGTCATGATGCAAATAAAAAAATACTTGGGATGATGATTGTCGATATTTCAATGACCTCCACTGATCAGGCAATCCTTAATCATAGAAAAACACTTGTATTTTCATCCATTATAGCCATACTTACCGTATCACTGATCTTATACATTATGAACAACAGATATATGTATGCGCCTTTGAAAAAATTAAACAGAATAATCGAGAGCGTAAAAAAGGGAGACCTGTCGATAAAGGAAGACTTTACTATCAAAGATGAGCTGGGACATCTCGGCGTTAGTCTGAATAATATGGTTGAATCGCTCAATGATGCAAATAAGAAATTGAAAGAGAGCTACATCAGACAGCTCTATCAATCAGAGAAGCTTGCTGCAGTCGGACAGCTTGCCTCGGGGATCATACACGAAATCCAGAGCCCTCTGACCGGTGTAGTTTTCTCTTTAGAGACCATACGGAACAAGATACAGGATGACAGCGATACAAGAAATATATTAGACCTTATCCTTGTGCATATAAATAAAGTGATGCAAATGGCAAGGGAGCTTTTGATGTTCGTAAAAACTTCCAAACCACTGATTGAATCCGTCAACCTGAACAAGCTTGTTGAAGGGGCCTTATTTTTCGTTTCTAAACAGGCGGAGAAACAGAAAGTAAACATAAAAGCGGACCTGGCAGAAAATTTGCCTGAGATCCAGGCGAGCCCTGATAACATTAAACAGGTTTTTCTGAATCTTCTTCTCAACGCCATACAGTCTATGCCTTCAGGAGGGCGTCTTGAAATAACTTCCGGGGTATCTGATGACAGCAATAATCTTTATGTCTCATTTGCCGATAGCGGTCCCGGGATCCCCGACAATGAAGTAAATAAAATATTTAATCCGTTCTATACCACAAAAGAAAACGGGACCGGCCTCGGCCTGTTCATATCAAAAAGTATTATTGACGCCCACGGCGGGGAAATGCTTGTGGAAACCGGTCCGGTGACCGGGGCTGTTTTTACGGTTAAGCTCCCGAGGAACAGAATATAAGTTTCTTATCACAACTCGCCGCTGATGATGAAATATGGTTAAAATCCATCTCCCGATGAACAGAATATAAGTTTCTTATCACAACTGCAACGGTCTTGAGGCACTTCAGTAAAATCATTAATATTCCTGATGTTATAAAATTATCCTGTTAACATACAGCTTCTTTATTGCAGCACCTGCAATCTCTTCTCCACATAACGTATTAAAAATCAAGCATATTTTCTTTCAAAGTGGTTGGCATGAAATTCGCTTATATATTTTCAAACAACTCAATTTTTCTTGGGAGGATATAAGTGGATAAATTGAAAATCCTTGTCGCCGATGATGATAAGCTTATCCGGTGGTCTTTAAAAAACGAACTTGCCAAAAGAAATTACAGTATAGTCACAGCGGAAAATGGCAGAGAGGCGGTAAAACGGTACTCAGAGGAGAAGATAAGTCTTTCATTGCTGGATTATATGATGCCTGTTATGGACGGCCTTGAGGCCCTGAGCGAGATAAGGAAGATTAACGGGGAGGCGATGGTAATCATGCTGACAGGGATTAACGAAACGGAGATTGCTGTCAAGGCCATGAAAGGGGGCGCACACGATTACATCATTAAACATCATACGTTCGACAAGGTGCTCATTTCGATAGAAGAAGCATTGAAGACACTTTCTTTGAGACAGCAGGTCCGGAGAGCGACTGACTGCAACTTTCTCAAAAGTTGTCAGACCGACATCATATATTCATCCGGGAAAATGTCACAGGTGATGAAGCTTGCTTCTCAGGTGATGTCGAACGGGTCTCCCCCGGTACTTCTTCAGGGCGAAACCGGCACGGGCAAAAATCTGATCGCCGAGGCTATTCATAAGGGAAGCAACAGAAACCGTCATCCGCTAATTGAAATAAATTGCGGCGCCATTCCGGACCACTTGCTTGAAAGCGAACTCTTCGGACATGAAAAAGGCGCTTTTACTGACGCAAAGACCCGGAAGAAGGGCCTCTTCGAAATCGCCCGCGGCGGTACGGTGTTTCTTGATGAGATCGGAGAGATGAAGATGAGTTTACAGGTAAAGCTCCTTAAGCTTATTGAGGATAGAAAATTCCGGAGAATAGGCGGAACCCACGATATGGAAATTGATGTGCATGTTATAGCGGCGAGCAATAAAAACCTGTCAGAAGCGGTTAAGAAGAATGAATTCAGGTCCGACCTGTTCTACAGGTTGAATACCATTACCATATCTATCCCGCCGCTAAGAGAAAGAAAAGAGGACATCATGCCGCTTGTGGTCCATTTTATGAATCTCTGCAACAATAAATTCGGCAAATCCATAAATGACATACCGGAGGATGTTGTAAAAATCCTGCATGAGTATAATTGGCCGGGTAATGCAAGGGAACTCAGGAATGTTATAGAGAGGGCGGTTTTACTTTCAACAGAGCAATACATTGACATAAATACTTTGCCGGAGGAACTCAGACTACATTGGTCCCCTGAGAGAGAAAAAGACCCGGCTTTTAAAAATCCCGACGCCGGTCTGTCATTTGAAGAGGTAGAGCGTGATTTAATAGTGCAGGCTCTTCGTGTTTCCGAAGGTAACCAGAGCCGGGCGGCAAGGGCGCTGAAGATCGGCAG
>JAGVGM010000134.1 GCA_020057065.1 Thermodesulfovibrionia bacterium | reverse complement strand
CCTGGGAGTTCGGAGGGTATAACGGATATAATTTCCAACCATATCCCTCACATCTCTGTTGTCCATCAGATATTGTATTGATGCAGGATGGTCCCAGGTGGTGCCGCACTGGCGGAAGATCCAGTCATTCAGTTTCTGAAAGAACATAGCCTCATGGTTCCGGTCTTTACAAACACCTGAAAAGAGACCAAGTTCTTCAAGCATTTTAGCTATCATGCTTGTTCCGGACCGGTGCATGCCGATGATTATGACGGGGGACAGAGGTTCTTTTTGTGATATAGTCATCATTCGTTTATGCGGTTGATTTTTATCGTAAGCAGGATTGAATTATTTCGTGAAGCTTTTCGCCGCGAGAGGAAATCGTATAGTCTTTTAACGTACGGGCCTGGCCGGCCTTAGCGATACGTTCTAATTCTTCAGGATGGTTAAGCAGCCATGTAACCTTTTCTGCACATTCCTCAACTGATTTGTAGGTAACGATTTCTGAATCAGGTTCAAAAAGTTCACCTATATTTTCCTTCCAATCGGTAACGAGGCATGTTCCAACTCCCGTGGTTTCGAAGAGGCGCTGATTGGATGCAAAGCGCGGGGAGGAGGCGATATGAATATTTAGGCAAACCCTTGAATCTCGGAGCAATTGAAACATGTCAAGCCCGAACACCGCCGGTCTCATGAATTTTTTAAGTTTGTGGCTGTACGGCAAGAGGGGCCTTGAGTGCCATTGTATCGCCTTACAAAATAGAGGCATCCTCGCCAATGAGGATTCAGGTACCCCGACCGCTTTCATGGTCTGTACACTATGATAAATCCCCGCTTTTAAAATGGCCTTAATATCATCAACCCATCCTAACTCCGAGCTGGACGAATAAATTTTTATCGGGGTAAAGGATGCGATCTTTTCCAGAATACTGTCGCGGTTCAAATGGGTCTGGTTATCCCGGCCAAGTTGCCCAACAAATGAGAAATCTATTGTTTTGGGGCCGTTGGAAAGGCGTGCGTTTATTCTCGGATCAAAGCCGTGCTGCAGTTGTACAGCCCTTATCCCCGATTCTCTGAGATGTTGTACAGCTTCAGGAGCACAGGACAAAACCAGATCCATCTCACGAAAGATATCAGTACGAGGGACTGCGCTTCCAGAAAAACCGATTACGAGCCTGACTGAAGGCGCCCCGGAGCGGATATTTCTGAGGAGTTCTTTATCCTGTCCTGCGAACAGCACAATATCCGGCTTAAAGCGCTTGATTTGCTCAAGAGCTATGGCGGCGAGTCCGACAGTGTTGAGGTGAATATAATTTTCCCTCACCCAGGCTCGTTGCAGAGGTTCTACGTTCAAACGTATCTCCATGACTTCATATCCAAGAGGCGTGAGCATGGAATCAGCCTGTCCAAATGAATCGGAATCCAGGGCCGCCTTCTGTTCTGCATATGTCTTTTCCCGGAGGCCGGGATTTTTCCTGTAGAAATAATCCACATAACTTGGGTAAAGATTCATTATCTTGACTATTTTCACTTATTCCCTCTGTAAAGGTTTATGTTTTGAGGTCAGTCCGAACTTTACGATCTGTGACGCTGTCCTTTTCCAAACCCTCAGCCAGCTTATCAGTTTGAATCTCCAGGGGCAGGACAGGGCTATGAAAACGGTCAGCACAAATGGATTTGCAACCGCCTTTATTGAAAAGAGCTTCTTGACCGAGACCCAGAAGGGGTCGTTTCCGAAATGTCTATATCCTGTCTTCTTCCTGTCGTACCATAATTTCAGAGTCGGGTCTGTAATGAGCCTCATCCCTTTTCTTAATGCACGCATCGTGAACTCATAATCTGAGGCGTAATGAGGCAGAAGGCGCGGGTAAAAACAGCCAGTCTCGAAGAGGTCACCAGCCCTGAGAAACAAGCCGCGTGTCGAAAGGCAGTTGATCCGTTCAGGCGATCGTGCGATCTCGAACGTAAGTTTTCTCCAATCAGCTGTAATCCCGGTTTCAACCGCCTTTTGAGATTCACGATTGTAATATTGTGCAAGGATGAGAGTCCTCGAATTTCGGTCGAGCAGTGATACCGCAGTCTTCAGGAAATCCGGATCGAATTCCGTGTCGTCATTGATTATTAAAACCATATCTGATGGAGAAACATTTCTTTCCTTAAGCCAGTTGCAGCCCTGCTGTAAAGATCCTGTCCACCACCACTCCCCTATTCCCTTTAGTACAGTGAGCCTTGCAATATGCCGGCTTACCATTTCAGCAGTTCCATCTGAAGAGCCATCGTCAATAAGCAGGAGATGATAATTCTCATACGTTTGAGACTTAAGGCAGGAAATAAATCGATACGTCACATTTTTTCTATTGTGAACAGGAAGAAAGATGTAAATGTAATTATTCATCAGCACACTTCAGTCAGATAACCAATTACTGCAATCCCATCCCAGTGTCCGCTCTATGTTTCGTATTTCATGTTCATAAATGGATCGAAGATATTCTCTTTCTCTGATATTGCATAAAGACCCGTAAGAGAGGGAGTGCACGTCTTTAGGCTCGACAACATGAGATGGATCGACTTGAAGAAAATTAAATACTTTCCGGAGTGTTTCCAGAGGTTGATTTCTCAGTTCCTCATTTTTCAGAATTAAGACTTGTTCTTCCCGGAAATACGTCCAAAGTCTTCGCAATTGTTCTAAATAGAAACCTCTATCAACATAGGAGTAAACTCTGTGTTGAAATGGCAGGGACTCGCGACATCTTTCCCTTTCTATATGAATCGCCTCCCAAAATGATAATCTGTCTGCATTTCTGGACTTTTCCATATTCCAGTGCGAATATGCCCGGTCAACAGGATTTCTTAAAATAACAATCAGCTTCATATCGGGATTGTATTGCCAAATACGTTTGGGCGCATCAAACCAATACATATATATCGGCGTGGCCTCTCCTAATATTTTATGCGCCGGTTCAGGGCTGAACTTAGAATGATAGGCGGAATAATCAGGCAACATGTTACGAAAAATAGTTTCGTCATCAAAAAAATGTACCTCCTTGGTATCCGCCATACATATTTCGGGGTGCTCTCTCAAGTAAGCATCCAGCGCCGATGTGCCGCCTTTCTGAGCGCCGCAGATAATAAAATCCACTCTACGGTTCTGAGGCCTAATCAAATGCTTTATACTTTGTCTTATTCTTTGCAACATGACGTACACATAGTCTTTCTGCTACTTCTTAATAAGTACAAAAAGGCGGTTATCTCCAACGCCGAGTTGATCGAACATGCGAGTAATCAGGTGGTTGATCTTAAGATGATGGACGAGAGTCATCGCCTTTATCCATATTTTATCGAGATCTGCTTTGCTCTTCTCCAATGCCCAAAAAGCAGACGGTTCACCAGGTTTTGGGAAAAGCACTACATGAATCCACTGATAGAGCAGCCATTCAGACATGGTGATAGTACGGACTTGTTCAACCGCAAGGCCGGCCTTTTCCGCAGCGAGTCCCATAGACTGCACTGAAAAATGGTGAAGATGATAAGGCGCATGCCAGTTTATCCATCGCCTGCCGAAAAGATGCGCGCCCCATCCGCTTGAATTAGGTGTACTTATTATTACCTTTCCTCCCGGTCTTAGGATCTGCTCCACACCTCGAAGAGTTTCAACAGGATCAACAACATGCTCCAGTACCTGGTCCATAGTAACGTAATCAAAAAAAACGGGACTGTAATCGTTAGGTTCAAAAGTTCCGACATGAACCTTAAATCCAAATCTCTCTGCGACCCGCTTTATGTTTTCGTCGACCTCAACCCCATATGCATCGCATCCGCGTGCGGCGTGATACGCAAGCGATTCGCCGAATCCGCAGCCTATATCGAGTACCCTGACCTTCGGAGGGATCCAGCAGTATGCAGACCTGCGGCTTCCGTTGAGCCAGGCTTTGAATCCTCGCACTTCTTTTCTTGGCCTGAAGCGCTCAAGAGAAAACGACGAACGCGGATAATAGGACGTGTAGAGAGCTTTAATTGAATCAGGAGTAAACTCGTGCTTGAGGTATCTGTGATTACATGCGGAGCATTGTACCAGGGAAAATTCACCCGGATAACCGTAACGATCGTCATAGAAGGACATGCATGCCTTGTAAACCTGGCGTGAACATACAGGGCAATTCATTAATTGCCGGGTGACTCATAGTAGCCGGCGGAAATCAGATTCGGCTCTGAATTATTATCCATATCGATCACGTTGAATTTGCGTTTTCCAAACAATGACCTGAAAACAAAAGGCCGTACAAAACCGGGGATGCGGCGCTCATAACGGGAATAAAGCGAAAGCAATTTGCAAGTCAGATCCCGAGGCGGCCCCACTCTGCGCATTTCCTCGTTATACTTTTCAATATTCTTGCTGAGTTGATGTTCAGTGGTCCTGAAACAGCTCACATAGGCGTTTAGAGAATAAAGATCTGCTTTATATGAAAATGCGACCCAGAGCGCATAATCACCGGCCAGTTTGAGTCCATGATCGAACTTGCCCGAGGTCGCCCATAAGGATGGGCGGAAAAAGACGCTGTCCTGCTGCACAAAATAAAGATCCCTTCCGTAAACACCTTTTCTGAGCCATTCCGTATCATACAGGTTGCATTTCCCGATCTTGTAAAGGATCGAATTTGCATTGATCCGGGACGTAATACCTTTAAGCCAAAGGATCCCGGCGTACTTCCGGAACGTTCTTGCCACAATGTCAAAAGCACCGGGCAGGTACAGATCGTCAGAGTTGATCCACGCGTAGATATCGCCGCTGGCAACGCTGAATCCCTTATTCAGGGCTTCGTACATGCTGACGTCGCGGCCGGAAATGATCTTCAGCGAGACGCTGGTGCAGTGGACCGGGTAGAGCACCTTATCGATCAGAGCTTTATATCTGTTGGCAATATCCAGCGTTGAATCGGTGGAGGCATTGTCTGCAATGATATATTCAATGGCAAAGTCGCCTTTTTGAGATATGACGCTCTCGATGGTTTCTGCAAGATAGAGTTCGCTGTTCCATGTAGGGGTGATTATGCTGAAGGTGATCATGCCCGTTCTGGTGATATTTCCTGTTGCAGGCCCCTCATCAATAAAAGGCCGGGACCGGGGTTGATGATTGAATAATATCTTTGCCTGGTGAAGCTGCAGATGAATTTCATGTGGTCCATTTCTGGAGGAACCGGTCTTTCAATTTCTCGTTATAAAAATGCGAGACGTATTTGGACGAATATATCTTTTCGCATGTGGGCCTGTCCAGTTTTAGCCTCAGAAGAACATCCTGGTAGACATTCGAGTATTTTTTTTGTGACCCGATATTGCTGCTGCACAACTGGACTCTGTGTTCCTTCATGGCCAGGAAGCTTGAAATGGCGTTCGAAAAAATGTTGTTCAGATCTTCCATCCTCAGGATAAGGACTTTGATATTATTCTTTTCTATAATACCAAAACCATTTTCTTTGTCGAAATCATATTTAAAAGGGTCGATATCCAAAAAAGCCTTAAACTCTGTATCGAACCAACTGCAGCAATAGTCACTTGTTTCGTCGAAGGTATCAGCATATTTCTTCAGGTCATCAATGAGAACAGATTGCTTTAAGTTCCCGATCTCATCTAAATAACGTTTCCTGTGTAATCGTAAGTTCTGAAATAAACTCGAAATCTTTCTGGCAACAGGATCTCTGACCAAAGTGATGATCCTGGCAGGGGCTTCGCGGTTGAGAGCAAGTTTATATCGCAATGCCCGGCTTATTCTTAAGTGAGATGGTGTTGGTTCCTTAAGCGATTTCAGATACGCCTCAGTGGATTTGATCCCGTTCAATGATAAAAAATGCACCTGATAGATTGCATTCGGAATATCCGCAGATTTAAGGGACGAATAAATTGTGCTTGAACCGACTTTGCCCATCTGATAAATAATTATCGGTGGATGTATCGTGAAATTCTCGAAATAAATCTTCAATATATCGGCAGACAGCGAAGATCGGGATTTTATATTTTTGAGAAGATTGCTGATCATGCCTTTAATGTTTCTTGAGCAGGTCCATCAACCCGCGTTTTTTAAATGGCCATAAGGATCTGGGCCTGTGCTGAAGGATCGTATCACTGAGGCTTTCTGGATCATACCCCATATTCTGTATGGCTTCGGCACCGAGATATTCAAAGTAGTCATGAACAAGCTGCCATGTCTGCGGATCGCTCAGAGTCGAGATCCATTTATCGATATGCTGATGATCTGGCCGGGCTTTCTTTTGAACGCTTTTTTTGTCCCCGAATTTCCACTTAACCCCGGGACTTGATCCATAATTGATCATCTCAGGAGTAAATGGTGTTCCCAACCTGCTGCAGATGCGGCTAACTTCTGATTCCGGATTGCCGATAAGCTCTTCGTATGATACGCGAATGCACTGTGGCCCCAGAAGTTTTATGCCGTCTATGATGGCGGCAGGGGCTGAAAGCAAGTCCTCCCGGTACAAATGAAGCAGGTTGAGGTCACCTTTCGTGAAATAGTCAAGTACTGAGCATAACACTGCAAGCGGGTTCCTGATGATCACAATAAAATGAGAAGACGGG
>JAGVGM010000254.1 GCA_020057065.1 Thermodesulfovibrionia bacterium | reverse complement strand
TTCTTTCTCTTAGCCCTCCCGAGAAAAAATGACATGTTAGGCTTATATTCGAATACTATATTGGCAATCAATGTGCCGAGAACTTTCTGGCACTTATCGCTTACGGAATACAGGATCATGTAGCTGATGTACATAACGCCGAAAAGCGCCACGCCGACCCCGTACGGGAAAGCCATTGAAAGTGTCAGACCAAACAGGAGAATAGGTATCAGGAGATAGCTTTCCGGCAATTTGTAATACCTTTTCTTTCTGCCTCCGGGCAGAAATCCACTGTTCTCCAGCATTACCTTTACGCCTTCATCGGGTTCCCAGTAAGTCCCTTTTTCCACTGTCTGTCCGCCGTTATAGAGAAACATCTTATACCTCCTTTCTCCTTAGAACATGTGAATCAATTGCTCCGTTGAATATTCTTTTTGTTTTTCCCTGCCCCTCTCTGCTTTTTCCGTAACCCGGAAAAATATGCATCAGAAGGGCGCCAGTTAAAAAAAACACTCCTGGCAGCGAGCCTGTTGCAAACCTGTATGCCGGTCAGGGCCAGCCTGGCAAGTGAGCTGATGATAATGACCAGCCATGAAACAATGAACACGCCTATTCCAAACAGCGGCAGAAACATTACATACATCATCCCGAAAAGAGGCGTGATAATAAGGAGCGCAGCCGGCGATACTTTAAGAAAGATATTGCCGTGATCGCCCGGAAGAATGTCGCCATTCTGTAAATCAACTCGCTGTCCTTCCATCGGATCCCAATATAACCCTTTGCCTGCATTTGTTCCACCTTTATAAATAAGCATCTTGCACCTCTCCCTGTTAGTCGTCTTTCCTTTCCTCATTTATGGTTTTTTCATCGCTCTTCTTCTTTGTCTTTTTACCGGTCATGTATGACATATTAGGTGTATACCCAAAGGTAGCCGTCCTGCCGAGTATGTCTTTCAGAAGTCCGTAACAGACCATGCACACGCCTAAAACCGCTCCGGTCAGGGCGATGATCCATAAAAAGACTGCAAACCCGATACCGTAAGGAAATACTACCGACAGCGCCAGCCCGAAAAGAAAAAGGATAAACAGCGCGGTCCGTCCCCATAATCCTATGCGCGCGTTCCCTCCTGTAAGTTTATTCTCTCCCTCTATATGTTGATTCTGAATAACCATTGTTTAACCCTCCTTTTGGTTTTTTTAATTCAGGAATCCCGGTACATCAACTCCGTTTTTTAACCTCCTTTCTTTTTTGTTAATTTAAGTGTAGCGGATTAATTAAACCGGAACAATCGGAAGAAGTTATGACTTTCGTAGGAATATATACCTATTCCCAGAATTAAAATATCCCGGTTCCCGGATAATTAAGAGGAGGAGCTTAGCGGAACATGCTTTCCGCTATTTTGACTAATTCAAAAGGCGATGACATTAAAAGAACCGTGTAGTGGAGGCCGTGGTCCTGCCAGGTCATCCTGCTGCAGGTATTACCGTAACCGCATAGTCCCACCTGAAGCAACGCACTTTTCCCGTTCAGGCTGAATTCGGTTTCTTCATCCAGTCCTGTCATCACGATTCTTTGAAGCTGCGTAATGCCGTCCTGCGAAGCGGACTGAATTATTATCAGTGCGGGTTTCATAGTTTTTACTTCCATGAATTCAATGACTACAGCCTTGTAAGGTTTCTTCTGCGCAAGAATCAGTGAGGGCGGCCAGGAAATAGCTTCTGGGAAATATCTGGGGATAAGCATTTCATCGTCAAACCCGAGCGACCGTTTAGCCCCCTCGAGGCTGTCGAACTTCTTTAAGAAATCATCGTGTATCAGTGAAGGCAGCCGGTTGACCAGCGCCAGGAACGCGACAACCACAGCAGCCATTACTATAATCAGGAGCAAGCCCTTCGCTGTTTTAGCTATACTGTTATTTCCTGTTTTCATTTATACAATAAAATAATTAAGACAAATGATAAGAGACATGGTCACAATATAAGGCACCCCCCAATGAGGATCATCCTGACGGCTTTGTCTGATTCTGAAACCCCTGCTTTTCAGGAGGGCGTCATGACTATGGTGTTCAATCGTACTGACAATTCCTTCAACCCCTCCCATGTTTGAAGCGTTGCGGCCCTCTGCCTCAGGACGGAGCATATCGATAGCTTCAGCAAGCGCATCCGGCCTGCCGGTCAGAGCGACTGCGATATCGTCGCAGACTTTTTCCTCTTCCTGCGCCAGCTTTCTGAACTCAATCATGGCAATCGGGTTATAAAACATAATCATCCTGAAGACATAGGCAAGGAGAAGCACTGGCTTCCTGCTCCTTTGTATGTGACCTATTTCATGGGCCAAAGCTGTATGGAGATGCTCGGGGCTGAATGATGTTATCAATCCGGTCGAGACATATATTTTCGGATTCAGTCCGGTAGATGAAAAAAGCGCGAGGTCCTCATCATTAAGGATTTCAACGGACTTCAAGTCAACCGGAAGTCCCGCAAGGGCTTTAGAGACTTTCAATATCAACGCCTCATCTGCGTCATCTGCATCCGTCTCATCACCTCCGCGCATTTGCCTGAAAAGGTGTAATATTATCGGCACGAGCTCCTGGATTAGAAAGACCACGGATGTCAGCGCCATGACGATGATAAACAATGCAAACAAAGGGACGCCGTCTGTCAGATCGAGGAGAAACCATTTATTGCTGTCCAGAAGGCTCTCCAGCCTGAAATACAAGTCGCCTCTGCGCGGGAATATCATCTGGTAGAGTGGGAATGATATAACCGGCAAAAAAATAACCATAAAGTGAAACCGCTGTTTTACCTGCGGGGATCTCAGATTCCAGGCAAGGAGTGCGCAGTAAGAAAGCACAGAGGCTATAAAAGAATGAAGAATTGTCTGAACTGCGTACATTCCCCAATATGAGGAAATCAGCATATTAATATTCCAGAAACTCTTCATAGCCTTGCATATAATATCACAAATGACAGCGCCTGTATAAATCTAAACGCCATTCAATCTTTCTTGGGAGTTCATAAGTAAGGCTGCATAAATGAATCGTCATGCCCGAAGCCTGCCCCCGCAGGTTGTAAGCGGGGGTTCTTAATCGGGCATCCAGTTCTTTAGCGTCTGGATTCCCGCTCAACAGACTGCGGGAATGACAATCCATGTGGCTTTACTTATGACCTCCTTAGTACCTTAATATCTTTTATATCAGATTTGGTAGAATAACACTTGAATGAAAGGTTATCTGTTAATAATCGGCACCCTCATTATAATCATCTCTGCGCTTATTACTCTCAGCGTGTTCTTTCAGGAATCACTCCAGATGGAAATGGCGGAGCAGTTCAGCAAGCAGCAGCTCCTGCTTTCACAAACCATATCTGAAAATATTACGGCCTATCTTAATTTTTTAAAACAGGATGCCCTTCATCTATCAAGCATGCTCTCCAAGCTTGATAGACCTGAGAAGATATATGATGAATTACAGAAAAAGGTAGTGATAAAAACTTATATTGGGATCCTGGACCGGAAAGGCGGTATAGCTTTTTTCAAGGGTGACAAGGAATTGTTAAAACAGGTTATCCCGGTTATGCTGGAACAGGCCCGTGCAATGAATCCGGGCTCCACCGCTGTAATAGAGAACCACCCCATGCTTTATGCAATATCTCCGATATACAAACTGGATAGTTTTGAAGGCGCAGTGCTGTTGTCTGTAAGTATAGATAATATAGCAAATCATTTTGTCAGCGCTATTAAGTTAGGCAATAGAGGATATGCCTGGATAATGGATAAAGAAGGGGATCTGCTGTATCATCCGACACAGCCTCAGATGGTAGGCAGAAATCTTTACAAAGCGGACCTCACCTGCCTCAACTGCCACCAGAGCTTCAATCTTGAAAAAACCATAATTGAAGGAAAGGCCAAGGATTTCGGCAGGTACATTGCGCCTACCGGGGAAGATAAGATCATCGCCTTTTCCACCGCAAACATGGATAATATTTCATGGATAATCGCAGCCTCTGCGCCATATTCTGAAGTAACTTATGCAACAAAAAGCAGTATGAGGCTTTATTCCTATCTTATACTCTCTATTTTTACGACGACCGCAATAATCTCTATCTGGCTTATAATCTTTAACAGGAAAAGGATACAGGCGGAAGAAACCGCCAGGAGAAAAGAAGAGCTGGAGAAATATGCGGTTGAGCTGGAAAATAAAGTGAACGAGAGGACCATGGAACTTACAAGCGAGAAGGAAAAACTCGATACCATTGTCAGCGCCATTGGCGGCGGGCTTATACTCATAGACGAAAATGGAAAGATTTTATGGACCAATCAGATAATTCAGGAAATGCTTGGACACGATGTTACAGGGCTTGCATGCCAGGATTTATGTTCTGAATGTATCTTTATTTTTCATTCGTCAACCACAGAAATCAACGCTACAATAATGCCTGATCTTTTTGGCCGGAAAGGGAAATATTTCCAGATCACCACTGCTCCTGTAAAAGGCGGAGATGGAGCTGTATATGGATATATATGGCTGATACAGGACATAACTGAAATGAAAAAGATGGAAGAACAGATGATACATTCGGAAAAACTTGCGTCTCTGGGAAGGCTTTCCGCAGGTATTGCCCACGAGATAGGAAATCCTTTGACCTCCATATTTTCCTTTGTCCAGATACTGAAAGAGGCGGAGACAGATGAGTTCAAGAAAGAAAACCTCGAAACCATTTATTTTCATATAAACAGGATATCCGGTATTCTGAAACAGCTCTCAGGCTTTTCAAAGATGCCTACAGGAGAAACAAAGGCGTGTCCTATAAACGAAATTATAGAACACTCTGTCAATATAATTCATTTTGATAAAAAGGCCAAAGGGGTGTCTATCATAAAAGACCTGTCGCCTGCCTTATGCAATTCCACATGTATCTGTGACTGTAACCAGTTGTCGCAGGTATTTGTGAATCTCACGTTAAATGCCATTGACGCCATGTCTGCAGGTGGAACCCTCACAGTGAGAAGTATGCCTGAAGATGATAATATGGTTGTGCAATTCGAAGACACAGGAATGGGGATTCCCAAAGAAGATTTAACAAAAATATTTGATCCATTTTATACGACCAAGGAAAAAGGAACAGGGCTTGGACTTGCGGTAAGTTACAATATAATTAAAAAAATGAACGGGACCCTAACCGTTGAAAGTGAAGTCGGCAAGGGCAGTATTTTTACCGTAACAATACCGTATGGTCAATGAGCAGAAAGATGATGTCTACGGGAAAAATTAAAGGTTCCTTAGCCAGGAAACTGGTTATCACTATTGTCATACTTCTTATAGTCGGAGGGAGTATCTCATGGTATATACTGATTGACGAAGGAAAGAAAAATCTTACAGACAAAGCCATAAGATATGTTGCCTCCTACTCAGACTTAATAAAGAAAAGCACCCGGTTCAGCATGCTGACCTTCCACAGGGAAGCCATCCAGCAGACGATTGAAGATATCGCCTATTCTGAAGATATTAAAAAAATAAGGTTGTTTGACAGTAAAGGGAAAATCTTTTACTCATCGGCAAAGGAAGAAATCGGGCAAATGGTAAACAGCGATACCTTTGCATGCAGAGGCTGCCATTTAGACCCCAAAAGACCGCTCGAAACCCTTACGGACAAGCGCCGGTGGGTAATATATAATAATGAGGAAAACGACAAAATTCTCACATTTATTGAACCGGTCTACAATGAACCATCCTGCTATACGGCAGCCTGCCATATTCATTCCGGGAAACAAAAGGTTTTAGGGATTATCGAGACAGACTTTTCCCTGGCCTCCCTGGATAAGATTATCCGGCAACAGACTATAAATATAACCATTTATGCCTTCCTTTTTTTGGCAGCCGGCTCCTTCTTTCTTTACTTTATCCTGAGAAGATTTGTCTTAAAGCCTGTGTCCGTACTATCAAGTGCGATGGATAAGGTTAAAGGCGGCGACCTCAAATATAAAGTACACATCCGTTCAAAAGACGAAATGGGTTACCTGGCCGGCGCTTTTAATGAGATGACGGAAGAACTTGAGTACTCAAGGGAAAGACTTCAGAACTGGGCGCAGACACTCGAGGAAGAGGTGACAAAAAAAACTGAAGAATTAAAGCGGTCGCAGGATAAACTGATCCAGGCTGAAAAACTTGCTTCATTGGGAAGATTAACATCGGATGTGGCACATGAGATCAGAAATCCCCTCACGGCAATAGGTGGTTTTGCCCGCAGGCTGAATAAAATAGCCACCGGTGCAAAGGAAAAGGAATACGCAGAGATTGTGGTTGCAGAGGTGAGCAGACTTGAGAAGATTTTAAGGGATATCCTTACATTTTCAAGAGATGCACGATGCCATTTACAAAGGCATAAGATAGAAAAAATTGTATCTGATACTGTAAAAATGTATGAAGAACTATGCAGGGAGCAGTCTGTAAATATAGAGATAACCATAGAAGAAAATCTCCCCCCTGTCTTGATAGACAAAGAGCAGGCTATTCAATCTCTTGGTAATCTTATCACCAATGCAATTGATGCAATGTCCGGCGGCGGGACACTAAGGATAACGGAAGGCAAAGAGGTTTTGCATGATGTTGAATATGTTTTTATAAAAGTATCCGACACAGGCAAAGGAATTTCCAAAGATAAACTGCCTCTGATATTTGAACCTTTCTTTTCAACTAAAGAGACAGGTCATGGCACAGGTCTTGGTCTTTCCATAACGAGGAAGATTATAGAAGAGCACGGCGGCTTTATAAAGGCAGAGAGCGCTGCGGGGAAAGGCTCTGCCTTCAGCCTTTATTTTCCGTATCAGAGTGAAGAGGAATCATTAAAAATAAACTGCTGGGATTATATGAAATGCAATAGAGATAAAGATGCAACAATTAAATGTCCTGCCTATCCGGATTTCGGCAGGATCTGCTGGGCCGTGGCAGGCACGTTTTGTGAAGGAAAGGCGCAGGGCACTTTTGCGCAGAAATATGAGGACTGCAGGAAATGTCCTTTTTACCAGAAAAGAGTAAAGAAAGAAGTTTAACCTGAAAAATGCAGTTGAGAAACCACAGAGAACACAGAGATGAAATTTGATTTATTAAAAGACTCTAATATTGAAAGGCTTCTCCGTGTTCTCATTATTTTAAACTTTAAGAGTTTATAAAAATGACTATTGCATAAAAGAGTGCACAGAGTAAAAAGAGAAATATTGTATTTTCTTTTTTATTTCAATAAATTTCTCTGTGACCTCTGTGGTGAAATGCATTATTTGGGTTAATCGGATATTTTGTAACGTTACCATATGAAACCAAAAATTTTAATAGTTGACGACGAGCCTGACATATGCAAAGCGCTTGAATACCTGTTGGGAAAGGAAGGTTACTCGGTCACATCCGTAACCAGCGGAGAAGAGGCTATCGAAAAGATTAAACAGGGTTCCTTTGACGTGGTTTTGACGGACCTCAAAATGGGCAAGGTTGATGGTATGACAGTGCTGGAGAAGGTAAAAGAGACGAGCGCTTACACGGCAGTCATTATGATGACTGCTTTCGCCTCAATTGAGTCCGCAGTAGAGGCCATGAAGAGGGGCGCCTCCGACTATATTGTCAAACCGTTTCTCAATGAAGAGATAAAATTGGCAGTAAAAAAACTTATTGAACAGAAGAAATTAATCACTGAGAACATTGCGCTTAAACAGCAGATAAGCCAGCGAATGACCTACAGGGAATTCACTGCGAATTCCGAATCCATGCTGAAAATCGTCGACACCCTCGAGAAGATAATCCCTACAAAAAGCAATATCCTGCTTCTGGGTGAAAGCGGCACAGGAAAGGGGATCATTGCAGAACTCATTCACAATAACAGCCAGAGGAGAGACAAACCATTTATCTCCATAAACTGCTCCGCAATTCCAGAAGGGCTCCTTGAGTCAGAGCTTTTTGGATATAAGAAGGGCGCATTCACAGGCGCTGTATCCGACAAATTGGGACTGATCCCTCTCGCGCACCAGGGGACGCTTTTTTTAGATGAAATTGGCGATATGCCGCCTACTCTTCAGGCAAAACTCCTTAAGGTTTTGGAGACAGGAGACGTTTTTCCGCTTGGAGACACAAAGCACAGAACAGTTGATATAAGAATAATCTCTGCAACCAATACGGATATAGAAGCGAAAATAAAAGAGGGCCGGTTCCGTGAAGATCTATACTGGCGGTTAAATGTAATAGAGATAAAGGTGCCGCCTTTAAGGGAGAGAAAAGACGACATAGAGCCGCTCTCAAAACATTTTATAAACAAATTCTCAAAAGAACACAATAAAGATATTAAAGAAACAGACAAAGAAGTCATGTCCTTATTTATGAGATATCCCTGGCCCGGCAATGTGAGGGAGCTCTCGAATGTTATAGAAAGGGCCATTGTTCTTTCACAGGGCACTTACATAACTGATCAGGATATCCCCGAAAAATTCAGACCGCACCAAAAAGAGATCATAGAGGCGTCTTCTACCCTCAAAGAGCACATTAGTGATTATGAAAAAAACCTGCTTATTAAGATGTATGAGCTGCATAAGAAAAGCAAGGAAGAAACCGCAAATGCCCTGGGCATTGATCTCGCAACACTTTACAGGAAGTTCAAAAAGTACGGGATAGAGGAATGAGGAAGCCTTTTTATGCCGGCGCTGTCTTTGGTGGAGTGTTAGGCCTTGTAGTTGCCTTGTGTATGGACTTGCTCCTGGGGCAGGGAATAGGCTCCGGATGGAGCGAGGCCGTTGCTCACGACCTGAATCTGCTGTTTAAAACCAATTTCCCCAATTATCATATTGTCGTGATAATCGGCGTAATAGCTGCCATAGGCTTGATCGGGTTTTTTGGCGCTGTCATCGGCGGGCTGTCAGTTACATTAATAGACCGTTTTTTTAAAATGCTCACGAAGGAAAAATGAATAAGCACCTTGCGATTTTTTACCCCTTATGACACTTATCGCACTCCATCACATTTGACGCTGTGTTTCCATTGTGGCAAGCTCCACAGAACTTACCGTTATACATAGCGTCCATTTTCATCCTGCTTCCACCCTTCTTCATTACAAAAAGTTTTTTATGGCATTCATTACATTTAAATGCAGGGGCATGAACATTATGACTAAACTTGACAGCTCCGATACCCTTATTTTTATACGTTAGGTCCGTATGCGGCACAGGGGGTTTTTCATGACATTTATTACAATCGTAAGATGAAAATGCTTTTTTACCATTATGGCAGGAACCGCATGAACTGCCGTTATAAATCTCTTCCATTGTGATCTTTGTATCACCCTTGCTCATGGGAAACAGGCCCGCTGAATGACAGATACCGCAGGTATTGAAAGATATATGTTTCTCGTGACTGAATCTTACAGATGAGACTCCCTTTCCCATGATTATAAAGCCTTCCGGGGCAGATATTTCAGCTTTCTCAACACTTGTTTCCTGAACGGCTTTAAGTCCCTTCACCCCTGTATGACAGCGCGCACACTGGGTGTTTGAGGCAAATGCCATCTGCCCATTGTGACATGCGCCGCAATATTTCCCCTTATAAAGAGAGTCCATATTGAAATCGCTCTTTTGCTGGGCCTTTAATGCAATTGCGTCAAAAAGACTGCTATGACACATCCCGCATGATAGACCCCTGTCTTCTGCATGGAGTTTATGACTGAAAATCACCGACTTTACAGGTTTTGTATAGACAATCTCCCCCCCGTGTGAGAGGGCGCCGGAGGCATAAAGTCTTCCGTAACCGGATACAAATATAAGAACTGATAAAAAAAATAAAAATTTTTTCATAGTTGATCTCCTTAGCCTTTCATATAAAATACATTTGGTTTTGCGCCAACCTCGGGCCGAAGGACCCATACAGGTTTTTCGATCTGGTGCACGAGCCTGTAAACTATACTGTCAGGATCCGAAAGATCGCCGAAGTTACGCGCGCCGGTCGGACATGCAGCAGCGCATGCAGTAAGCTTCTCCCCCTTTGAGATCCGTGTGTCGTAGCAGAAATTGCATTTATCAATGGAATGTTTTTCTTCATTAAAGTATCTTGCATTATATGGACAAGCCATTACGCAGACCTTACAGCCAATGCATTTGTCATAATTCATCATAACGATGCCATGCTGTTTATCTTTATAAGTCGCCTTTACAGGACAGGCCCTTACACAAGGAGGGTTATTGCACTGATTACAAAGTACAGGTATGAATTCCCTCTTCTGTCCTATGGCGTCAGGAACATCACGCTGCAGTATTGCGGTCCGATAGCCATATTCAGGAACATCGTTTGTTATAATACATGCCTCCAGGCACCTCTCGCAGTCAATGCACAGGTTTTGCCTGATCACCATACTGTAGTGAGGTTTAAAAGGATATTTCTCAGCCGCTTCCCCTGTGGAAGCAAAGACACTGTTAATTTTTGAAATAGCCGACAGGATTGTTCCCCCGGCAAAGACGCCTGTTATAACAAGTCCGATTCTGAGAAACTCCCTGCGCTCGATCATCGAGAGAGAGTCTGGATTTTCTTTCTTTAATTCATCAGGATTAAATTTGCCGTGTTTCACTTTCTTACCTCCATGTTTTGTTCTGAAACTCAATTTTTTCCTACCCGCTACACGCTAATCAATGTATCTCACTTTTATGCCCTTTAAAAACCCTTTCGCCAAGAAGGAAACTTATTGCCACAATGCCCAGCCCCCCGGCTACAACCATGATTTCATAAAAAGAAGGTGTGTATTTATGTAATGAAGAGTATTCATTAACCCCGAGATCATGATATAAAGGCACAATCTGCCCCACAACAACAAGGTCATATCTCATAATAAAGATCCCTATTATCATAAGGGTTGAAGCTGTAAACATCATGTTGATATTCCTGTTTTTTGAACGCAGAAGCAGGACAAACGGGATCACCATGCCTATCAATACCTCAAAGAGCCAGAAGTTAAGCGAATAAGGTCCTGCAAGCATGGCCCTGATGGCTTCGACCTTTCCGGGCGCTGCAACAAGACCGGTAATTATCTTCCAGGTTGCAAAAAACATAATTACCGACAGCAGCAAGGTGCATAATTTTCCGACGGCCTCCATTGAGCGTTCCATTGGTTTATCCATCATTTCATTATTAACCTTATACCCGAGATATGTGAAAAAAATTATCGCAGCGCATCCAGATGCCATTGCTGAGGCAATAAAATAAATCGGCATATACGGGCCATACCAGAACTCTCTGCCGTGAAGCATGCCAAAGATAGCGCCCAGGTTGCTATGTGCCGCAATTCCGGAGAGCAATCCTAAAAGTCCCGCATACATTGCATACTTATTGCTGCCTATCAGCAGGAATATGAATTCAACAACCATAAAAAACATATAAGCTCCATAAAGCGTGCCCATCCACCATATATTTGAGGTAAGGTTCGGCGAAATTGCATTGTAGATAACCATTCTGAAAGGGTTCTCTATATCAAGGAAGATGACCGTAAAGCCTGCCATTATTGTGACAACCGCAAGGAAGACAGTACGTTTTGCAATCGGCATGAAATCTTTAACCCCAAATACATGACCGATGGAGGATACTATGCAGAGCCCCGTGGAAGTCACCACAAAAAATATATAGGTTGAGATCAATATCCCCCAGGCCACCTCACGGGTCACCCCGTAGGCATGACGATAACCCATGTTAATCGCATTTGCGCCTGACATCGCAGAAGCAAAGACAATGATCCCGCTTATTATGAGAAGCACGTAGAATGATTTGCTCCCCGATAGGAATTCCATGAGATTTGAATACCATGTTGTTGCTACAGATAAATCAAATGAACTTGTGACGTCTTTAACTATTTCCGATACCTTTACAGGTTTGATATCCTCAGGCATTTTCCGTTTTCCTCCTTATTATTAGCGTGTAGCGTATAGCGTGCAGCGTGTATTTACAAGTCGCTGCACGCTATACGCTAATCGCTGTACATTTAGTGTCTTGCAGGCGCTTCCGAAGGCGCCTCATGTCTTGTCCTGATAGCGTCAATTACACTGCCGGCGAACCACCCCAATATTCCTGTTCCGAGGACAAAGGTTATTGCTGCCACTATTACCCCTATTATCATGGAAACAGCAACAATCAGTCTTGGCAGGAGAGCTGCCTGAACCGGTGAACCAAAAAGACTACCCGCTATCTTAAGACCGATTACTCCGCCAATCATGGAGCCCGGGAACAACCCAACCAATGCAAATAGTAAAAGACCCATCCCTGTTCCTACATATAAACCTTTTTTTGACATTTCTTTTGTACTCATTTTCGTATCCTCCCTTTTTATTAAGCGCACAGCATGCATCGCTTAGCGTGTGTTTATTTTTCTATACGCTATATACGCTTTTTATTTTTTCTTAGATCCCATAATTTTTATCTCTTGTTTTGCTTCCTTGTAAGGCGCACTGTCCATGATCATAATTTCACCATATTTGTTTTCAAACCCTATCAATTCCTCGAGTGTTTCAAGCTCAATAACCCATTGTTTTTCTTTTACTTTCCTGTCACATACAACCAACCCCCCTTCCTCTCTGTGATTTATTCCTTCGTCAATCCAATCCTTATACCATATCTTTTTTTGGGCAGCTTCAAGCGTCTTAACGGTCCGGTAATCCAGCGGCGTCAACTCCACTTCTCTCGCCTCATCACATGGCTTTTTGCTTTCTTTTAAAGATACCTTTGTCCTGCTTACAACAAATTGCATATTTTCCCCTTTCGTCAAATATAAGCTGTACAATAATCTATTTCTGATGTTCCGCTAAATCCGTGACCCCTGTTTTTCCAGTCTTTACTAAATCAATCAAATAACCGATGGCCCAACCTGTGAGGGAACCACCTACCACAAAAACCACTCCCGCAACCATTACCCCCAGAACCATACATAACCCTACTATTATTCTCGGCAATAACTGCGCAGCAACAGGTATTCCAAACATGCTGCCGGCAACACTAAGCCCCACTGCTCCCCCAATAAATGAACCGGGAAGTAATCCAATAAGGGCAAATAATACAAGCCCTGCGCCTGCGCCAACATATAATCCCTTTTTTGCTATTTCTGTTTTCATCTTAGCTTTCCTCCTTTCGTTGTTCTGTTTAATATTAAAGCATATTCCATGCCAACACATAACTTATTGTTTTTCAAGGTTATTTAGTTATTGGAAGTTTGCAGAAATGCGAAAACGATACCTTATATTTGCAGTATTGCAAAAGAAATGAAGAAAGGGTTAATCCTATAAAAAGCATTGGGCCACAGATAAACACAGATTAACACCGATAGAACAAAAACATATATTTATTTCATGATTCACCAAAAAGGTGATATATGAACTTCTTGTAACCCATTAAAAAATCAGCGTCAATCAGTGCAAATCAGTGGCTAACTGCCGTTTTGGGGTTAATATATAAATCTTCCGGGGTCTTTATAAGGATGGCAACGGCTGCAGAGGTTCTTTGCGGTAACCGGACCAACAACCCATGTATGAGCCTTGTGACAGTCAAGACAGGTCAGGCCTTTTTTAAGATGTAATGCATGTTGTCCTACAGCAGTTTCATTCTGGTGACATTCACTGACACATGAAGAAGACTTCGGGATTATTTCTCCATGTGGTTTGTGACATTGATGACAAAGCAGGCCTGCCATTGGACTTGCCGTGGGGATTTTAGTATGACACTTGATACATCTGTCTTTAGGGACCATTGAAGGTGTTTTTTCTGCGTAAGAATGGCACTTGAGACATGAAAATGCCTCCATCCCAAGTCCGTGAACGCCGTTGTCACGATGACACTTCTGACAGGCGGACTCATTAGGTTCAAACCTGTGGACCGACCCTTGATGACATGTCTTGCAATCAATTTTTTGTATAAACACATGCCTGGCATGTCCGTATGCTTTTTTCATGGTTATGGAACCTTGTGTGGCTTCATTCACATGACATTCCCTGCATGCTGTCCACGGTTTTTCTCTTCCATGGGTTTGCGAAAATTTAGAGTTTTTGCCCTGCATGACGTAAGCCATAAGAAGCTGGTTTTGCTCAAGGATACTTAATTGATGACACTTCTGACAGATTATTCCCCTGTGCTTGCTGTTATACCATTCTGTAAAGGCCTCCTTCATTACGTGACATGACATACAGAATTGGGGGGTTTCCTGGGTGTGCCTGTAGTATTTAAAGCCAACAATAATTCCAAGAACGGCAACAGCAACTATTAAGACAAGGGCCACCCCTTCTAAATATTCTAAAGCTTTGCTTATCAGTGCTGTAAACCTGCGGTAAATGTTCATTCTCGTCTGCCTTTTTATAAATTAAAATTGTCTCCTTAATTACTCATTGTTAATTAGAGTCTGTTTATAAACTCTGTTCGTCTGTATGCCATTCCGGCAGTCCTTAAGCCGGAATCCAGTTTTATTTATAAGTTCTGGATACCCGATTACAGACTTCGGGTATGACAAAAATAAAAAATGGCAGTTTATAAACAGACACTAATTAATACAACATAATGCCTACAAAACGATTGCCCATAGTGTACATAATTTATATATTTTTGACTATCTCCCCGAGAAAAGGATCTGCCTTGACTTCTTGTAAAGCCGTTAAGGTATAATTCAAGGACATATTGTTCAGGCGCCCGAAGGGGCTTAAAGGGGAATCCCGTGAAAGACGGGAGCGGACCCGCCGCTGTGATCCTGATTCCGTAAGTCCGGAATAAGAGCCTTTGCCACCACGCCACTTGTTGAAACAACAGGGAAGGCAGGTAGAGGTCAGGTGAGCCAGAAGACCGGCCTGAACATACCTCACTGAAGAAGCCTTCGTGGTAAGAGGCTGTGAGGATAAAGGTTATTTTGGCTTTTATCCCCGGCTTTCTTTATTGAAGGCCGGGGATTTTTATGATTCTGGAATGTTGCAAAGTGGCAAAGGCACAAAGATACAAAGTAATTAAGAAAGTGAAATCATTCTTTCTGCTTTGTGCCTTTGTGCCTTTGTGCCTCTGCGCCTTTCCTTCACAATCCTCTGCTGAGGCGCCAAAACGCATCATCTCCCTTTCGCCAAGCACTACAGAAATCCTCTTTGCTGCCGGGCTTGGGGATAAGATAGTCGGGGTAACGACATTCTGCGATTATCCTGAAGAGGCAAAAAAGAAACCAAAGATAGGAGGGATGTCAAACCCTTCGCTTGAGGCAGTGGTCTCTTTAAAACCTGACATTGTGATAATGACAACAGACGGCAACCCTAAGGCCTTTGAAGATAAACTCCTGTCAATGGGGATAAAGACCTACGTCTTCAGGGCTCGGACAATACCCGGACTTCTTGACGGTATAAGAAAAATGGGAATGGCCCTTGATGAATACGAGAAATTCAATACTCTCGCATTTAACATAGAAACAGCTATTGAGAAGATAAAGTCAGAAAAGAGGGCCAAGAGAGCAAAAATTCTCTTCATCATCTGGCCTGAGCCGCTGGTCGTGGCCGGCCCCGGCACAGAGGTGGATGATGCCATCAATATACTAGGGGCAGTAAACATTGCCGGTAATGCAAAGATAGAATACCCGAAATACTCAATGGAAGAGATACTGAGACAGTCCCCGGATATTATCTTTATAGGTGAAGGTAAAGGCATGGAAAGTGTATCAAGCGGATTGCTTAAGCGGCTTTCAAACTTGAAAGCTGTAAAGAACGGAAAGGTCTTTTTTGTGAGCGACCATCTTTACAGGCTGGGGCCAAGGGTGATAAAGGGGATAGAAGAATTAGAGATGCATTTAAATAAATAATTAAAGATGAAGACAAAATTAATACTAATAACAATTATTGCATCAATAATCTTCGCCCTGTCCCTCTTTGTAGGCCCAAAGCCGATCAATCCTTTTAATATTAACGGGATTGAAAAAGAGATACTCTTCTCTATAAGGCTGCCGAGGGTGCTGGTCTCCATATTTATGGGAATGGCGCTGGGCGCATCTGGAGCGGTGCTTCAGGGGATACTGAGGAACCCTCTTGCAGACCCTTATATCCTCGGCATATCAAGCGGTGCGGCCCTCACAGCCGCATTCGGGATAATCATGGGGCTGACTGTTTTCGGAAGCGTTACAATACCGCTCCTTGCGTTTATCGGCGCTCTGATAACAGGAGTCTTTGTGGGGGCCATGGGGTGGAAGCGGGGCGGCTTCTGGCCGGAAAGATTATTGCTTGCCGGTGTCGGCCTGGGCTTTCTCTTTTCAGCCATGCTGATGCTCCTTATGAGCATCTCAAGTGATGAAGGGTTAAGGCGTGCAACGCTCTGGATATTCGGAGACCTCTCTCTTGCCGACTGGCCGGTGCTCCCTTATGGATTTATTTTTATAACAGCGGGCCTTATTGTTGCAATGACCCGTGCCAGAGCGCTCAACGCGCTTATGCTCGGGGATGATCTTGCACATAGCCTTGGTTTCTCGCCGCGAAAGGAAAGGTTCATCCTGTTTATATCTGTCGGTTTTATGACTGCTGCTTCTGTATCATTGGGCGGCATGATAGGCTTCATCGGCCTTCTGGTTCCGCATATAGGAAGGTTCATAGTGGGTTCAGACAATAGGGTCCTTATTCCTGTATCAGCACTTGGAGGAGGGGTACTGCTTTGTATATCCGACCTTATAGGCAAGTCTATAATATCGCCGGCCGAGCTTCCCGCAGGAATAATCACAGCGGTAATAGGCGCGCCTTACTTTTTATATTTGCTAAGGAGAAAAGATGTCCTCAGTTTCTGACGGCATATTGGAATTCGGTGATATTAACTTTTTCTATGAGAGAGGGACTCCGTTCATTAAAAATATGTCTTTCTCAATAGGGAACGGTGAATTCATCGGCCTTCTGGGCGCGAACGGATCAGGCAAGTCTACAATACTGAAGCTTGCAAGCGGACTCTTGAACGCATCAGCAGGAGATGTGAACCTCTGGGGCAAACCAATCGTTTCTTATAAGAACAAGGACCGCGCTAAACTGCTCAGCTATCTTCCACAGGTGCTTGACATAAATATTCCATACACAGTGAAGGAGCTTGTCGGCATGGGGTTGTATCCGTATGACATCATGCCGGAACTGACGGTTGACGACGCGCTTGAGATGGTCGGTCTTCAGGAAAAGGCAGGGGCATTAATTACAAACCTCAGCGGAGGGGAGAGGAGAAGGGTATATATTGCAATGACGCTATTGCAGGGAGCCGGCCTTCTTCTGCTTGATGAGCCGCTTGCAAACCTGGACATAAAGTACCAGATAGAACTTCTCAGGTTATTGAAGAAATTGAGAGAAAAAAGGGGCATAACTGTTGTGATTGCCCTTCATGAGATAAATATAGCCATGCAGTTTGACAGGATAATGCTGATAAAAGAAGGGGCTGTCATAGGAAACGGGACTCCCGAAATCGTTATGACAGAGATATCCATCAAGAAAGCGTTTGACGTTGATGTTGAGATAAAGAGAGAGAGTTCGGGTGAAGTGTATATAAAGTATTAAGCACCGTAAATATTTAACAGCTTACATCAGCACCAGGTATCACAGGGGAATCCCGTGAGATACGGGAACTGCCCCGCAACTGTAAAGGGAGCGAAAGCCCGAAATGCCACTGGTCGTAACGACCGGGAAGGCGGGCGAGAAGGAGGCCCTTAGTCAGGAGACCCTGAGTACCTGGAAAACGAGACCCTTCGAGGGAAGAGGAGGCAGCTATGATAATGAATACTTCATGACGGAGATCATGATTAAGAATTAAAGGTAATGAAAAAAACTAAAACACTAAATAGAGGAGAATAAACAATGAAGCGAATAATTATATTAATACTCATCATGCTCTTTACAGCTGCGCCGTTAATGGCGGCTGATGAAGCGGTACGGGTTGGAGAGGTTGTTGTTACAGCTGCCAAGATAGAGGAAGCGATTGAGGAGACAACAAGCGATGTTATTGTGATCAAAAGTGAAGATATAAAAAAGATGAATACGCAGTTTGTTTCAGATGTCTTAAAAGGTATTTCTGAATTAAATATCGTCCAGAACGGAGGCGCTGGCAAACAGGCGGCGGTCATTCTCAGGGGCGGCAACACTGAACACACCATTGTCATGATAGACGGTGTGAAGGTGAAGAGCACGACCACCGGCACATTCGATTTCTCCGGCCTTAACGTGGATGACATAGAGAGGATCGAGATTGTGAAAGGTCCTCAAAGCACCATCTACGGTTCAGAGGCGATGGCCGGAGTTGTAAACATCATCACAAAGAAGGGCAAAGGCGCTCCCAAAATAGCGGCATCTTTTGAGGCAGGCTCATACGGAACGTATAAACCCTCCGCAACGGTTTCTGGCGGATTTAAGGGACTGGACTACAGGCTGACAGCAACATATTTTAACAGCGACGGGATATCATCCGCGAAGAAAGGCACTGAGAATGACGGCTATGAAAATGCCTCCATATCCGGCAAGCTTGGCTTTAAACCTACAGACAAGACAGATATAGAGCTCTCAGGCCGATACTATTATGACCGCTCTGAGCTCGATGCCTTTGGCAGTGACGATCTGAATTATGTCCAGCACGGAAATCACCATATGCTTTCAGGCAAAGGGAAGCTCTATCTCTTTGATATATGGGAACAGGTTTTATCTCTCTCAACAGTGGAAGACTCCCTAAAATACAGGGACCCTGATACTTCATGGAATAACGCCGACATAATCACGGAGATGAATACCGTAGACTGGCAGAATAATCTCTACATATCTGAAGCATATACGCTTACTTTAGGCGCGGAATTCCGCGAAGAGTCGGGCGAGAACAAAGGCGTGTTTGACGAGTCGGTAAATAATAAGGCGCTCTATCTAAACAATAAGGCAAAGCTCTTAAATGATGACCTTGTACTAAACGCGGGCTTGAGGATGGATGACCATGAGACATTCGGCGAAGAGACAACATGGAGGGTCGGCGCTGTTTATAATGTAAAGCCGGCATCCCTTACTATTAAAACTAGCTACGGCACAGGCTTCAGGGCGCCGACGCTTAATGAGCTCTTTTACAATGACCCGTGGGGCAGCAGTGGGAACCTGAACCTTAGGCCCGAAAAGAGCAGTTCATGGGAGATAGGCATTGAGAAGGAGATAGTTAAAGACAGGGCTTCTCTCTCTCTTACATATTTTGACCAGAAGTATGATGATCTTATTGACTGGGTGGAGGCGCCTCCGGGGTCGTGGCTCTATTCTCCGCAAAACATATCAAAGGCGGAGGTGAAGGGATTTGAGGCGGGCGCTTCTGCGAAAGTTACAGATGATGTAACAGTAAGATCTTCATACACATATCTTGATACAGAGGACAAAGAGACCGGGGAGCGGCTCAGAAGGAGGCCTGAGGATAAGGTGAGCATAAGCGCGGAATATTCAGGCGAGCCTGTAACTCTGTTTGCAAAGTATATCTTTGTGGGCAAGGTGCTTGAATCCGCTTCAGTTGGCGATCTCGGCTCTTACTCGCTTGTCAACCTGAGCGGAACCTACAAGTTTAAAAAGGGCATCAGCCTATTTGCGAGGGTAGAGAACCTGCTCGACGAAGATTATGAGACAGCAGGCGGATATAATACGCCGGGGCTTTCCGCCTATGCAGGCGTAAAATTTGAGATGTAGCCTCTTCGGGCGGGTATAAAAAATGACGGGATTGCAAAGGACATTGATTCTTTCATTGCTGCTGCATATCACTCTTTCCGCTCTCTTCCTGCTTTCAGTGAGATTGCAGGGGGACGGCGGAAAGATGCTGAATGAAAAAGTCTTTTTTGTAGACCTTAAGTCTGATGCGGAAAGACCCCTGGCGTCAGTTGTAAAAGATGCCTCATTAAAAAAAACCGTGGTAAAGAAGATGGAGAAAGAGCCTGCTGTGATTGTCGAAAAAAGAGAAGATGATAAATTGAAAGATCCTGTATCTGGCGATAAGGAAACCGGCCTTACTGAACCTCTATCAGCAGTGACTCCCGTGCTAACTAAAGCCCCTGACAGGACGTTTCTCAGCGGGAGTATGGGATACGCGGATTCTGAAGGCGGAGGAGAAGAAATCATTGTAAGCACAATAACGGCGGATGATAAAAGCGGATGGCTCTCTAAGGCGGATACAATTAGGCTTATCAGCGCCGCGATTGAAAGAGCAAAGATCTATCCCGCCATAGCAAGAAGAAGGGGCATTGAAGGCACAGTATATGTGAGCTTTTTAATAGGCGCTGAAGGCGAGCCGAGGGAGATAAAGGTGATAAAGAGCTCAGGATATAAAATGCTTGATGAAACGACGATGAAAGTAATTATGAAGGCGCCGCCGTATCCTTACATTGATAACCGGGTTGAGGTGCCGGTAATCTACAGGCTGAATGATTAAGAAAATATGAAAAACAATATTGTATTGATAATGGGAGGTGCAAGGAGCGGCAAGAGCTCTTTTGCCCTTAATGAGGCTATGAAAATTTCAGGGCGGAAGGCGTATATCGCAACAGCGCAGGCGCTTGATGATGAAATGAAGGAACGCATCAGGAAGCACAAAGAAGAACGCGGCGCTGACTGGGACACCTTTGAAGAGCCATTGAAGGTTCCCGAGATCATTGGAGAGATAAAAGATAAATACAGCGTTATCGTTCTGGATTGCTTGACGCTATGGTTGTCTAATTTGATCTGCGGCAATATCGCTTGCAGCAGAGAAATAGATGATTTGGTCACTGTGCTAAAAAACTCGAAACTCAAAACTCTAAACTCTAAACTCTTTATCGTCTCAAACGAGGTCGGGATGGGGATCGTGCCTGAGAATGAACTTGCGAGAAGCTTCAGAGATATAGCGGGATTTTTAAATCAGAAGGCTGCGGAGGTCGCGGATGAAGTCTATCTGGTGACTGCAGGCATACCTTTAAAAATAAAAGGGTAAAGCAGAATCCTTGCAATTAAACAGTATAAATTGAAAATATGAGAACAATGCCTGTCATTCCCGCTTGTCGGGAATCTTTCTTCAAAAATGATTCTCTATGAGTCGTATGACCGAACAAGTCGGAATGACAACAAAAAAAAGGACAACTTTATAGCAATTATATGAAGAATAATTAAATTCAATTTAATGGAGGGAATAGTGTTATTAGAATCAATGCGTTCAAACATCAAATCGGTCAACGCCAAATTTATTGAGCATGCGCAGAAACATCTGGACAATCTTACAAAGCCGCAGGGGAGTCTTGGCAGGCTTGAGGAGTTTGCAAAGCAGATTGTCTCAATTACCGAAAATAGCATGCCCTCGCTTGATAAAAAGGTCGTTTTTACTTTTGCAGGAGACCACGGAGTTGCAGATGAAGGGGTCTCTGCCTATCCAAAAGCCGTAACTCATCAAATGGTTCTTACTTTCATGAACGGAGGCGCAGGGATTAATGTTCTTGCACGGCATGCCGGGGCGGATGTGGTCGTGGTGGATATCGGAGTTGATCATGATTTTGTAGTGGACGGTCTAAAACCTGCCCCTATCGCAGGTGGATTATTTATTTCCCGGAAAATCGTATCAGGCACAAGGAATATGAGAAAAGGCGCTGCCATGACAAGGGATGAGGCTATAAAATGTATAGATGTTGGGATAGAAATGGCAAATGGATATGCAAAAAGAGGTTATAAAATATTCGGAACAGGCGACATGGGCATTGCAAACACGACGCCTTCAAGCGCTATAGCTGCTGTAATGACAGGTAAATCTGTTGAAGAAATTACTGGAAGAGGAACAGGTATAAATGATGACACCTGGAAAATTAAAGTGCAGGTTATTAAAGATGCAATTGCATTAAACAGGCCAAATCCCTCTGACCCGGTTGATGTGCTCTCAAAGGTTGGCGGAGCTGAGATTGGCGGTATCGCGGGGCTGATTATAGGCGCTGCAGCAAATAAAATTCCTGTTATTGTAGACGGTTTTATATCAACTGCCGGAGCGCTTATTGCCTATTCAATTGAGCCAAATACAAAAGACTATATGTTTGCAGCACACATGTCGCAGGAAGTGGGGCATAAGACAATACTTGAGAAAATAGGATTACGACCAATTCTGGACCTTGATTTGAGACTTGGAGAGGGAACAGGCGCAGCACTTGCGATGCTCGTCATCGAGGCTGGACTTAAAATCTATAAAGAGATGGCGACATTCGGTGAAGCAGGAGTGTCGGAAAAAGGATAGAGTTTGGAGTTAAGAGTTATGAATTATAAAAACAAGTGTAACAATTCATTAGAGAAATTATTTCTCACTCGTAACTCGTCACTCGCAACTCGTTTCTTGCTTGCATTCCAGTTTCTGACCATCATTCCCGTGAAGAAAATAGATAATGTATCGGGAAAAGATGTTGGAGGGGCTTCTGCTTTTTTCCCTGTGGTCGGGGCTGTTCAAGGATTGCTGACTGTGCTGTCAGCAATTGTATTCCTGAAAGTTTTCCCTGTTGAACTGTCAAACGGGCTTGTTATTCTTGTAATGACGGTAATCAATAGCGGCCTGCACCTTGACGGTCTCGCAGACACTTTTGATGCAATTGCGTCACGTGGCGGTAAGGAGAAAAAACTGGCAATCATGAAGGACAGCACTGTTGGGCCCTTTGGCGTGATAGCGATAGTCCTTGTAATTTTATTGAAGTATCTTTCTTTTAATGCGTTGTTCTTTAACTCGTCACGCGTCACTTATTACTCATCACTTTTTTTAATGCCTGTTTTTTCACGGTGGTTGATGGTTCCGGCAATCTTTCACGGCAAGTCGGCAAGACAGGAGGGACTCGGTAAAATGTTTATCGAACACACAGGGATAAAGGAGATGGTCAGCGCCACCTTTTTTACAGTATTGTTTTCAGTTATTGCATTATTTGTTATGGATAATCATGTTTCTCATTACGCATTACTCATTACGTATTACTCATTGATTTTGGCGGTTCTGTATATTTTCTGTATCATCGCAGTATGGTTTTCGAACAAAAACTTTGGCGGCATGACCGGTGATACATTTGGCGCTGTTTCTGAAATTTCAGAAATATTATTTTTAATAATGGCGGTAATATGCTCACAACGCTTTATTTAATACGACACGGCGAGACAGAAGGTGCGGAAACAAGGCGCTACAAGGGACATATAGATGTGCCGTTGTCTGAAAATGGCGTTGAACAGATAAAACGGCTGGCAGGATATATTGTAGGGGCAATCCCCTGTGGTTGCCCAGGACAGGCACAGAGGCCTGCCCCTACAGGGATGGGGGGGTTATTGAACGCAATCTACTGCTCTGACCTGAGCCGCGCTGAGAAGAGTGCCGGCATAATCGCTGAACCGCACGGACTGAAGCCAATCATTTTACCTGAATTGAGAGAGCGTAACTTTGGAATCTGGGAAGGAATGTCTTTTGATGAAATCAAAGAGAAGTATCCCAACGAGTTTAATGCATGGGCAGGCAATCCGTTGAAATTCTGTCCCATGGAAGGGGAAAGCACTATTAAAGTCAAAGACAGGGCAATAAAAATGTTCAACGAAATTATAGAAAAAAATTCTGGACAGACTGTAGCAATAGTTTCTCACGGCGGAATAAACAGAATACTGCTTTGTGAATTGCTCGGGATGCCGCTTGAGAATATTTTCAGGGTCGAGCAGGATTACGCATGCATTAATATTGTTGAGATGTGGGATAATTATCCTGTGGTTAAATTAATTAATGGAAGGATAAAGTGAAAATACAGTAGACAGTAAACAGTATGCAGGACTTTTTTATTCCTGACTGCTGACTGCTGACTGCTGACTGCTGTTTTATGGCAAAAGCACTAATGATACAGGGAACTGGTTCCGGCGCAGGCAAAAGCGTCATCGTTGCCGGTCTCTGCAGGATATTTAGAGACATGGGAATCAAAGTTGCACCCTTCAAGGCGCAGAACATGGCGCTGAATTCCTTTATAACCAGGGAAGGCGGCGAGATAGGGCGGGCACAGGCATTTCAGGCTGAAGCTGCGGGAGTTGAACCATGCAATGACATAAACCCTGTGCTGCTCAAGGCCACTGGTGAAGCAGGAAGTCAGGTGATTTTAAACGGCAAAGTATATGCAACCATGAAGGCTGAAGATTATTATGCCATTAAAGATAAGGTATGGGAGGTAATTACCGCCGCATATGACAGGCTTTCCAAAAAATATGACCTTATTATTATTGAAGGCGCCGGCAGTCCTGCAGAGATTAATCTCCAGAAAGAGGAAGTAGTAAACATGCGGGTGGCGCGTTATACAGATGCACCGGTAATACTTGTTGGAGACATTGACAGAGGCGGGGTGTTTGCATCTTTTTACGGGAC
>JAGVGM010000205.1 GCA_020057065.1 Thermodesulfovibrionia bacterium | reverse complement strand
TATCCCTTCAAGAACACGGATGTATGTCTATGATGATATTGACAGGCTTATTGAGGCCAACAGCCAGATGTACGGCGGTAATATGGTATATCAGTATGACAAGATCGGCAACATGCTTTATAATTGCAGAAAGGGGTATTATGAATATGACTCCGATCATCCTCATGCGGTGAAGAGGATCAAAAAAAACGGGGTGACAGTTGAGAGTTATAACTATGATCCCAACGGCAATATGTATTCAGGGGGGAACAGGACGCTGACTTACGATTACGACAACAGGCCGACGAGTATAATATATAACGGAACTGCGACGGTTAATGTGTATGACGCCACAGGGAACAGGATACAAAAGATGATATCAGCGCCATCACAGGACATTACCAAATACATTGGACAGCTTTATGAATGTAATGGAGGTCAATGCACAAAGTACATATTTGCAGGCACGAGGAGGATAGCGCAGGTAAAAGGCTCTGACACTTACTATTATCACACAGACCATCTTGAAAGCAGTACAGTGATTACGGACCAGAATGGGAATAAAGTAGAGGAACTGCTTTATTACCCGTTTGGAGAAATATTGTCTGATTCAAGTCCTACAAAAGTTAAATATAAATTTGCAGGACATGAGTTTGATTCGGAGACCGAGTTGATCTACATGAAGGCGAGATATTATGATCCGAAGCTTGCACGCTTCATCAGCCCTGATCCTGTTGTACCGGTGCGAGTCGAACAGTATAATTATAGAGACTTCAAGATGACGCAGTTCAGACAACTCACTAATCCTCAGGCGCTTAATAGATACTCGTATGTCGCAAATAACCCGATTGTATTTCGTGATCCGTTTGGGCTTGATAAGGTTTCCACTTGGCTGGGTATTGGAAGCTATGGAGTTAATACTGTTGGGTTAGCTTTTGCCCCGGCAAAATGGGTAGGAGTAGGCGTATCTTTTGTTGCAATAGGATATTCTGCTTATCAATATAATGCAGGCAATATGTCAGGCTTCGAGGCATCTCGTAATATTGGCCTCGCAGTAACTGATGCTGTAGCCACTGGTTTAGGAAAATTGGGACACGAAGCCGCCGAAGCTCTTATTGGTGGTATATCAAGAGGTCTTGGGGTTCCAAATACGGCATATGATGCCGTTGATACCGCCGCTAAAAGCAAAGAAACACAGCCTCCAGTAGCCAAACCGGAATCGTACAATCCGTCAGCGAAGCCAGAAACAATAGCACCGCCAATTGATAATTCAGGATCGTCAAAAGGAGGAGCAGGAGTTGAGTCGACTTCAAAGCAGCTATCGCCTTCGGATGCGACATCTCAGACTAAGACTGAGACTCCAGTGGTGCCAGTCAGCTCCACAGGACAAGGACAGTTAGGAGGTTCGTCAACGACTTCTCAGCCGGCATCGCATCCGGGATATGTTGGGTCTTCGGGATATGTTCCGTCATCGGGGAATACATATGTTGGTGGGGATTATGGGTGTTAGGAGGTGATGCCATGAATTTAAATGATAACAAAGTACTTCAAATATATTTTTTGTTTTGTCTTGTAGTTGCGGCTGTTATTGGATTCTTTGCAAGTTATATATTGAAATTGGATTTAACAGACAATGAAACCTTTCAGACATTATTTCTCTTTTGTACTATCGTTATGGTTGTTATCACGCTTTCTGCTTTCTATATCTTAAAAAAAATCGGGGTCGATGTATATATGCCGAAAAATATGTTAAAGGGTGGGCTTTTCCCTGCTGCATCTATTGGCTTTTTACCTATATGGCTTTCTCCTTCAGTGTCATGGCTATTTAAAATTGGACTAGCCTTAATTGCTGGCATTTTCGCAACTGCCAATTTTTATTCTGTGCACTATGGCGGCAAGAGATTGAGGAAACAAATCGGTCTTGAGACCGAGGAAGACAGAAGGGAAAAGGATAGAGAAGAGAAGGCAAAAAAGGAAACAAAGGAGAAGGGTGATTAACCGGGAAATCATAATATGGGCTGGTATAATTTTTATCTTTAATCCGATATTAACTCATTTCCTTTTCGCGCGTAGGGCAAGGGTAAACAACAAAGGGAAGATAGTTATTTATAGCATTACGACCATGATAGCTTTGTTCTGGTGCGGGATTTCAACAAGGTATTTTCTATTCTCTATTATTGCAGGACTTTATTTTGCTGCGCTGATTGTTTTTAAGAATAGTTTTTTTAAGAATATAAGACAGGATTATGAGAAGAAACATGCTTGATTGTTATTTTTGGAACAAAGCAGAATAGAACATTACATACGTGGAGGAATAACATAATTATGAAAAGAACAATGCTGCTTTTAAGTTGTCTTGCTGTTCTGATTTCAGGTTGTGCAAGCGCAAACAAATATGTTTTCTATGATGGTCCCAGTCTTCAAAAAGAGAAAGTTGCAATCCTGTATGCTCCTAAAAATACAACCGTCAGGCTTTTTGCTGTCAATGAACGCAAGGCTCCGGGAATCAACGGTTTTGGTTCAGACTGGAATGATGCATTTATAATAGAACTTCTTCCGGGGACATATAATCTTGCAGTAGGATATCGTGAGCTATATGGCAACATTTTAATCTCATCCAGAGAGAACCAGACAATTTCTTTCAAGGCAGAAGCAGGGCATATATATTTACTCACCGCCGAAAGCAAGAAGTCTATAGAAGGCTACTGGTCTATTCCTAAAGTAATAGATGTAACGCCGGATGTGGAGAAGACGGAAAAGTACAGCTTTTAAAACATTAAAAACCTGCTCATTTCAATTACAGCTCGCCGCGAGGCTTACAATTCTTTTATCACCGCAAGTTCATTGCATTCCGGGAATTTGTGGCATTTGAGGCATTCTCCCCAGATCTTTTGCGGCAGAGAATTTTTATCAATATCGGCAAATCCCAGTTCTTTGAAGAATCCCGGGTGATATGTAAGTGCAAATACTTTTTTTACACCGAGTTTTTCTGCTTCGTCCAGGCATTTTTTTACAAGCTTTTTGCCTATACCCTGCCCCTGATAATTATTAGAAACAGCTACGGACCTGATCTCGGCAAGATCTTCCCACAGGATGTGGAGGGCGGCGACACCGATGATCATATCATTCTCAAGGCATACATAAAAATCACGGATGTTCTCATAGATCTCGTTGAGGGAACGAGGCAGCATCTCGTCCTTATTGGCAAATTGATTGACAAGCGTATGTATCGCCTTTGTGTCGGTTACAAGCGCTTTTTTGATCTGCAGATTAGTTGAAACTTTTCTTTTCACTTTTCTTGTAGAGCTCAATCAGTACCCCTTCTCTAAGTCCATAATTACTGACTGTAATTTCCTTAAAGTTAAAAAATTCCATCAGCTTTAAGAGTATAAGTGTTCCCGGCACTATAATGTCAAGCCTTGAGGGTTCAAAAGGGATGAATTTTGCCCTTTCACGGGAACTGATGGGGGCAATGGCATAGAAGATGTTCTTTACCTTTCTCCGTGTTAATTTGGTGTTGTGAATTCTCTTATGCTCAAATATTCTCAGCTTATTTGACATGGCGGCGAGTGTTGTTACAGTGCCTGCTGTACCGATAAAGACAGTTTTGTTCTTTTCGTCATGAGAGATGAGTTTTAAATAGTGTTTCCCGATCTTTCTGATCTCCTGAGAAATGTATCGTTCCATCCTGATCAGGTCTTCTTTCGGAGGAGGATCATGCCTCATATATTTGCCTGCCAGATATACTACCCCGAGATCCAGGCTGTGAACATATGCAGGTTTACCGTGCCTTGAGAATATTAACTCGGTGCTGCCGCCTCCGATATCTGCCATCAAAGTAGTGTCAGGCGCTGAAATATCTATTAACATACCAGATGCGCTTTTTCTTGCCTCTTCTTTTCCGCTGATTATTTTTATATTGAGGCCTGTTTTCGCTTTTGCTTTTTTCAGGAATTCATCACTATTTTTTGCTTCCCTGAGAGCGCTTGTAGCTACTGCCGAGGTTTTATGGACCTTATATTGTGACAGGATATTGCTGAATTTGACGAGCGCTTCAACGCTGTTGTTTATAGCTTCTTTACTGAGCAGGCCGTTACGTGAGATCCCGGCTCCGAGCCTTGTGATCAACCTCTCTGAAAAAATATTGTTAAGTGAATAAATGTTTTTTCGGCGATTATAGCGTACGCTGGCGATCAGGAGCCTGAAAGTGTTTGTTCCGATGTCAATTGCTGCAAATGATTTGTATTTCACGATGAAATTATAAGGGAAAGAAAAATGAATTTGCTATTAGTGAATAATATTAAAACGCCCTTATAAGGAAACGGGTCCCGTTATAATTGAGGATGACCCCTGTTTCGGTGATCTCCTCAACCTTCAGGTTTTTACCTGCGGTATCTCCTTCCTTATAAATATCACCATTGATATTAATTAATCTGGTCCCCGGACTGTTTGAATATATATGCCCGAGAATTTTCAACTGTGGTAGTTCGCTTTGAATGCTCTGAGGAAGTTGATTTAATTCCGGGATACTGTTTCCAGTTATGTTTTTATTGACATCGGCTGCCTTAGGTTGGTTAATCGATAAACTCTCCTTGGAGTGTTGTATGTTTAAAGATTTATCCGTTGTGGTTTTAGGCAGATGTATATCCAGGGTTTCTTCTGCAGGTTTTTTTGCTGTAACTGCCGGTGTTTTGGGATAGGGCTGTTCAGGTGTTGATCTTTGTTTGGCGGCCTTAGGTGCAGACAGCGTTTTTTGCTTTACTTCTGCAGCCGGTTTGACCGCAGGTATTATTACAGTCGACGATGGTTTCCATGGACGAAGCCAGACCAACAATAAGGCGGCATTCAGGATCAAGGCCCCAAGGATAAGGTAAGGCCAGATCGGGCGTTTTTTCATTTCCTGCGGTACAGGAATGTGAACCGTCATCAAGTCCGGCACAGAACCGCGCTGACGTTTTTGTTCGAGTTTTTTTAATGCATCAAGTATAAATGACATAGCAATATCAATTAATAATTAAAAATGAGCAATGAACAATTAATGAAAACGAATAATTAAAAAAATAAAACTTCCTTAATTACTCATTACTCATTGTTAATTGTTCATTTTTGTTTAATAAAGGTGTATCTTTTTCAATTACATTGTTAAGTAGTATAATGGTCCTGGGACCGATGATCCCATCCGGTTTAAGACCTTCAGTAAGCTGGAATCTTTTGACTTCCCTGACGAGTTCATAATTATAAAGTGAATTTTCCGATGGTTGAATGGAATGTCCGCGTATAATTGATAACTGTTTATTTAACCATTGAACTATTGCTCCTTTATAACCGGGCAGAACTTCAACTTTATAGTCAGCAGGCCTTTGCCATAATACAGTATAATCGCCGAACCAATAAGATTCGAGGTCTTTTAACAGAACCTCTTTTGCCTTTGCTCCCACTTGAACAACAGCGGTCTCTTTTCTTAAAGCTGTCAACGTTGCGTAAAAAATATCATTCCTGTTATTGGAAAGCTTCAGAACCGCCGGAATATTTAAGTGACGCAGGATATTCAGGCTGCCTATGTCATCAAGACAATGCAACCCATGTGTTTTTGCCAGTTCGCATGGCATGGAACTGTCCTGCGGCCGGCGAGCAATGCCCCATTGGCTGAGAAGCGATTCAAATGCCATTTTGCTGCTTTGTCCGATTGGCTGGTCCTCGGGCCATTCCAGCTTATCAAAAATGAGGAGTTTTGTGATATTTGCTGCGACCGGTTGAGGTTTGGGCGGTTCATGCCTGTTATAGTAACTTGCGGCCAGCACAACTCCCACTATCACGGTAACCATGATAGTCAGAACCCATACCGCTGTCTTTTTGTACTGTGTTGTAAATCTTTCAGCTCCGAACACTTCAGCGGCCGCTTTTTTGATTATGGATCTTGTCACCTGCTTTTTCCCATGTGCAAAGACCCCAAGCAAGGCACGGTCACAAAGCACATTAATTAGCCGCGGCAGCCCCCCGCTTAATTTATAAAGTTTATCAATTGCTGAATCGGAGAATAACGGATCTCTTACTCCGGCAACTGTCAGACGATGTGCAACATAGGCGGAAACTTCTTTTTTGGCTAAAGCGCCTAAATGATATCGTGCAATGATGCGCTGTGAAAGCTGCAGCAATTCAGGCCGTGAAAGCTTGTCCCTGAGTTCAGGCTGTCCCATCAGGATGATCTGAAGGAGTTTGACCTGGTTTGTCTCGAGATTTGTCAGAAGGCGCAATTGCTCCAGGACCTCGGCGCAAAGGTTTTGGGCCTCGTCGATTATCAGAACGGCCCTATGATCTTTTGCATGAGCTTCGAGCAGGTAACTATTTATATTGTCGATGAAAATTTTAATGCTTTTGTTATCGGCCGGATACCTGATGCCGAATTCGTCACAGATGACAGCCAGGAGTTCTTCGACCGTCAGTTTCGGATTTACAATAAATGCTATCGCAGTTTTTTCAGGGATCTGCTCCAGTAAACAGCGGCATATTGTTGTTTTGCCGGTGCCGACATCACCTGTAAGAAGCACAAAACCGCCGTCGCTGTTAAAGCCGTATAACAAATGAGCCAGGGCCTCACGGTGCTGCCCGCTCATGTATAAATAGCGAGGGTCGGGGGCAATGGAAAACGGCATTTCCTCAAGGTTGAAATATTCTTTGTACACAGTCAATCCTTCACTTTTATACAGGCAGTTCGATGATGAACTGAGTGCCTTTAGGCTGGTTGTCCTGTACCCGGATGTATCCTTTGTGCTTTGAAATTATACTGTTGACGATTGCAAGTCCCAGTCCAGTGCCTTCTTTCTTTGTCGAGAAATACGGAAAGAATAGTTTATCCTTGTCTGTTTCATTTATTCCAACCCCTTCGTCTATGATTTCCAGACGAATGAGATCAAGAGATGGATTGTAAGAAGCCTTCAGCCATATTTTTGCAGTGCCGGCCTGAATGGCGTTGTCCATGAGATTTATCAGGGCCATCTTGATCTGCTGTTTATCGATCTCTATTTCCGGGATATCGCCGTTAAGCGATGTAATAATCTCAATATCCTTCATGTTGCTGTACAGTTCAACCACTTCATCAATTACTGATTTTATATTGGAGGGCTCGAGGCTGATCTTCGGCATCTTGCCGAACCTTGAAAATTCGTCAACAAGAGATTTGAGGCTGTTGACTTCCGAAACAATGGTTTTAGTGGACCTGTTCAGCACTTCTTCAAAATCGTCAGCCTTCTCATTCCATTTTTTCAGGACCCTTTCGGCGGAAAGCCTGATAGGCGTAAGCGGATTTTTGATCTCATGGGCGATCCTTTTTGCTACTTCCTGCCAGGCCAGCGCCCGCTGCGCCATAATGATCTCGGTCAGATTATCAAATACAACAAGAGTGCCTACAAAATTATTTTCAGAATCGTGTATGGTTGTTATATAGACCCTTAGGTCCAGCGGCCTGCCGTTTATGTAAATGTGGATATCCTTTTCAACGGATCCGAAGCCTTTTTCACTTAAATGTTTTACCATCGAGAATATTTCATCGGATCTAAGCTTTCCTAAAAGTTCCCTGTAGCTTTTTCCTTCAAGGTCCATGCGTTTAATATTCAGCATATAGCAGGCCGAATTGTTCAGGGTGATGATTTTCCCCGGACGGTCAAAAAATATAACGCCTGTATTTATACTTTCAAGTATGGTCTCCATGCTAAGTCTTCTCCGGTCGGATTCACGGTATGCCTTTTCAAGAGACTGCTTTCCGTCGTATAGATCATCAAGCATTTTATTAAAAGAATCTATCAATAAGCCGATCTCATCATCTCTTTTCAGGTGGATCCTGAAATCAAGATTGCCCTGGGCCACCGTCTTTGTGGCCTCTGCAAGCGATTTAATGGGCACTGTTATGCCTTTTGCTATACGGAGTGAGACCCAGAGAGCAAGGAAGATAATGAGCAGTGTCGCGGTTGTCAGAAGAATAAAATATACGAAACGTATCGGGGTTTGCTGGGCTTTAACCTGGATGTATTCATTAAAGGCCTGCTGAATGGATTCCATTTTTTCCATGAGATCCCTGGGGATAACCTTTTCAACAACGACAACTCCCAGGACCTTGCCGCTTTCAGTAACAGGAGAAGCTGCTTTTATTATGTCGCCTTTTTCATCTGTTCTTATGTCGGTGCCGGCAATGCCTTTAAAGGCTTTCTGGACCAGTTTTGAACCGTCAGGCTCACTCAACATATAACTTCTGAAAGATCCTGTGTCCGGTTTAATCTGTAAGTTATGCTTCAGCATGTCTTTATTTGACGCAAGAAGGCCGGCATAATTAAGCGTATACTGTCTCTCGTTGTAATATAGCGTCTTTGCAATATCCATTGAATCATATATCGGCTTCTGCACTTCCAATGAGAACCATGTGTCAATGGAATTGTTGATCAACTGGTTGGAAAGGATAAAAAGCAGCGCTGACGGTATCAGCACGAGTCCCAGGAAGGAAATAACAAGCTTGGTCCTGAATTTAGAACCAAGGGCCTTTTTCCTTTTCTCCGTATAAATATTTACAAGGTTTTTGCTTACAAAGAAAATGAGCAGCAGGAGGTAGAGTACCAGATTTACGATTATAAATATAAAGCCTATTTTAATGATCAGGGAGCCGTGCTCTATTCCGAGATAACTAAGCACCACTCCGGTGAAGAAAATCGCTATGACACTAATGACAAATAGGCCCAAAAGCAGTTTAAGGTTTTTCATTTATCAATACCTGCTCTGAACGGTTGCGACTCTTTTGCCAGGCTCATTTCAACTTCAGGAAGGAGGTACATTAATAAGCCTATCAGGGGTATTTTCTCCCTGCTCCTGGATTCCACCACAACCCTGATATAATAATTGCCGGGATCAAGTTCTTTGATATTTGCAATGCTTATGAAATCTTCCGAGAGGATCCAGTTCTTCATTAAATTAAAGTCCGTAACAATTCTGTCAGTACGGGTAATTCCGTCACGCCAGGAGGTCCGGTACCGGTCTCTCAGGTTATCATATTTGACGACTTTTCTGATCTTTTTTGAGACTATAAATTCATCGGGCCAGAAATCCCAGACACGCATCAGCTCCACAGTCAGGATTATTTCTTTGCCTATGCTCGCTTTGACTATTTGCTCAAAGTCAGCGATGTCCGCAATAGATGTTTTCACAATAATGTTATTATTTACTATCCTCACATCAGGTCCTGTAATAAATGGTACTGCACCAAAAGCGGCAGGAGACGTGAATGCAGAGAACAGGGGAAAAAAAAGGATGAACAGCATATTTTTCATATCGGTCTTGACAGGATTTAGAAAATTTATTTTGATTATAACATAGTATAAGCTGTCAGCTACAAGCTTTGAAGGGAGGAATTATGGAATTGAAAAGTATAAGAATCAATATTCCTGAGGGGTGCAACATTATTCTCGGTCAGACACATTTCATAAAGACTGCAGAAGACCTGTACGAGATTGTTGCGACTACCGTGCCGCAGGCAAAATTCGGCGTTGCATTTACAGAGGCTTCAGGACCTTGCCTGATCAGGAAGGAGGGAAACGAATCTGAATTGGTTGATACCTGTGTTAATAACCTTAATGCAATTGGAGCGGGTCATGTTTTTTGCATCATGCTTAAGAATGCGTTTCCTGTCAATGTCCTTAATGCAGTAAAGAACTGCCCTGAGGTCTGTAATATCTACTGCGCAACTGCCAACCCTGTAGAGGTTATTGTAGCTGAAACAGGGCAGGGCAGGGGGATATTGGGAGTTATTGACGGATCTTCTCCAAAAGGCATAGAGACTGATTCTGATAAAACGCATAGAAGGGATTTCCTAAGAAAAATAGGATATAAGTTGTAGAATATCAGAAGATACTAAGGCGGTAATAAGTGAAGCCGCACAGGTTGTCATTCCCGCAGTTTGTTGAGCGGGAATCTATGGTTCGACAAGCTCACCATGACAGGCAAAGTCACCCTGAGCCTGTCGAAGGGTGGATGCCCGATTAAGAACTTCGGGCATGACGACTAATTTATATATCTTTACTGATAAACTCATTAATAACTTACGAATAAATAAAATTTCAATGAAATTATCTATCTTTGCACGTCTGGCCATCGGCTATATTGCAATATTTATTCTTGCTATGGCTGTGAGCATATATACCATTGGCCAGCTTTATCAGCTCGAACGTATCACACGTTCCATTTTAGCGGTGGATAACCGGTTTGCGGATTACGAGCAAAAGCTTTCAGATATTTTTCTGTCACTGATGCGATATGAGAAAAAATATATTATTATCAAGGATGCGGGATTATATAACCAGTTTCTTCAGGCCGGGGACGATTTCGATAAATATTTTAAAGAGGCTGTATCCTTATCGGACGCCGCCGGGGCCAGGGAAATCCTTGCGGAGTTAAAACGTCATTATGATCACTATCAGTCCTTATTTCAGACTGAGGTGCAATATGTCAGGTCCGGGGAACAATACCCCATTGACAGGTATAAAGAAGAGAAGGACCAGGCTATAAACGGTATAACGGAAACTCTGAAAAATTTAAGGGCTTATAATCAGCAGAGCATTTATAACAAGGTAAAAAAACTGGATGAGATTGAGGCCGCTGCCGGCAGGGTTGCGGTGTTGATAGGGATAGTCGCTCTGACCATAGGAATAATTATATCTGTTTTTATTACTGTAAACATAACAAAACCGCTTTCCGTGATAAAGAGGAAGACAAAAGAGATTGCCAAAGGGAATTTCGAGAATGATCTGACGCTTTCTTCTCCACCGGAAATAAAAGAACTGGCACAGTCTTTTAACCTGATGTGCGCCAAACTGAAAGAGATAGACAGGATGAAAACCGAATTTTTCTCTCTTATGTCACATGAATTAAGGACGCCGCTGACTACGATCAAGGAAGGGATAAACCTCTTTTTAGAAAGCTTAAAGGGAAAAGAGGTAACAGAAAAGCAGAAAAGGCTGATCACAATAATAAACGAAGAATGCAACCGCCTGATCAATCTCGTCAACTCTTTGCTGGACCTTTCAAAGATGGAAGCCGGGATGATGGTTTGCAATTTTACCCGCACTGATATTGTTTTATTGATCAACAGGATCACTCGCGAGATGGAGCCGTTAACGGAGACCAAAAATATCACTATTGAAACAGGGGGCTCTGAGGGGCTGCCGCCTGTAAAGGCCGATATCGAAAAAATACTTGAGGTGTTGAGAAATTTAATAGGCAATGCGGTAAAATTTACACATAACGGCGGCACGGTGCGCATAAGGGCGGAAAAAACCGTTGTGGATTTGGGAGAGTTCATAGAGGTCTCTGTCGAAGATACAGGCACCGGCATACCGCAAGATAAGATAGAAACAATATTTGATAAATTCAGGACGGCGAATTTTGGAGGATCCGGTAAAATCATGGGTAGCGGTCTGGGGCTGTTCATTGTTAAACAGATCATTACCGCTCACGGAGGCAAGATTTGGGTAGAAAGCATAACAGGAAAAGGCAGTACGTTCACATTTGCTCTGCCTGTCTGATTTTCTTTCTGATATTCGGCTGCACTATATTGAAGGAAAGCAGGAACAGGAGGGAAGCAGATGATCATATCCTTCACAGCCGGCAACTGCTTGAGAAGGGAGATTATAAAGGAGCCCTTGAAAAAAATCAGGCGGTTCTTTCTGAGTTCGGTAAGGACAGACCCGCAGATGAGGCCCTTTTCAATATGGGACTGATCTATGCTCATTACGCGAATCCTGAAAAGGACTATAACAGGTCAGTTGAATATTTCAGGAAGGTTGTTGATGAATATCCGCAGAGCCCTCTTCTCGAACAGGCAAAGATATGGGCCGGTGTGCTCAGGGATATGGAGAAATCAAGAACAGATGAAATCCCCGTTATTAATGAACATATTCTTCGCAGCAGGCAGCTGCTTGCACAGGGTAATTACAGGGAAGCTCTTAAGGAGGTACAGAATATCCTGTCCGAACCATATGGAAATCCATATGCGGACCAGGCCCTTCTTTATGCGGGGCTGATCTATGCCCATTATGGGAATCCCGAAAGGGACTATAAAAGATCCATCGCATATTTCGAACAACTCATTAAGGAACATCCGCAAAGTTATTTGTTTGAGCAGGCAAAGATAATAGTCGGGATACTTAATGTAATTGAGAAGGCAAAACAGGTTGATATCGAGATAGAGAAAAAGAGAAAAGAGATGACAAGATAGCAATGGCAGCATTATCAGGAAAGATATTGGCGGTGGACGATGACAGCAATCTCCTTGAGGTTTTGAGAATGAGGCTCGAATCGGCGAATTACGAGGTCGTAACAGCTTTAAGGGGAGAGGATGCAATAGATGCGGTCAAGCAGCAGTCTTTTGACCTGTCCATCATTGATCTGCAGCTTGGCAGATGTGACGGGATATCGCTCATGAGTGAAATCCATCAAATCAATCCTGACATCCCTGTTATTATTCTTACGGCATATGGCAGTATTGAAAGCGCTGTAGAGGCCATTAAAAAAGGGGCCTTCAGTTATATTACCAAACCGTTCGATCCCGGTGAATTACTTGCACAGATAGAAAAGGCGTTGGAGAGCCGCAGGCTTTTTTCGGAGATCAAAAGGCTTAAAGGACTTTTGAAGGAGAATTATGATTTTACAAGTATCGTTTCAAAGAGCGAAAAGATGCAGAGTATATTGGGGCAGGTATCCATAATTGCCAAAACCGATTCTACGGTGTACATAAATGGAGAAAGCGGCACGGGCAAGGAGCTTATTGCCAGGGCCATACATCTCGGCAGTGACAGGAAAGACCGGCCTTTTGTAGCAATAAATTGCGCTGCCATCCCTGAGACTCTGCTCGAAAGCGAGCTCTTTGGCTATGAAAAAGGCGCATTTACCGGTGCTGTACAGGGCACTAAAGGATTATTTACTCAGGCTCACAAAGGGACGCTTTTTCTGGATGAGATCGGGAACATGCCGCTCTCTCTTCAGAAAAAAAGTCTGCGCGTGCTCCAGGAACGGCAGTTCTACCCGCTTGGGAGCAATAAGCCGGTTGAAATTGATGTGAGGATCATTGTTGCAACTAATCAGGACCTTAAAAATGAGGTTAAAGAAGGACGTTTTCGTGAAGACCTTTTTTACAGGATTCATGTTATCCCGATCAATCTTCCTCCGCTGAGAGAAAGAAAAGAAGATATTCCCTCTTTAGTTGATGAGTTCTTAAATGAATTCAATGAGAAGATGAAGAAGAAGGTTAAAGGGTTGACTCCCTCCGCCCTGCAAAAACTTATGCTCTACAACTGGCCGGGGAATATAAGAGAATTAAAGAATACCATCGAGTTTGCGATTGCAATGGTGCAGCACGATGTCATTACTGAAGACCTGATCCTTCAGACAACTGGTCAGACACACGAGAAATTCCAACCTCTTAAAGAAGCAAGGGCGGTCTTTGAAAAGAACTATATTGTTCACCTTCTGGAGATTACCGGCGGTAATGTCAGTAAGGCGTCTGAACTTGCCGGTAAATACAGGGCTGATTTCTATAACCTGATCAAAAAATATGATTTGAAGCCCGAGACATTCAAAAAATAAAAACCCTCCTGTGTGTTGTATGGAAATTCATACAAAATCGAAATGCTGCGACAGGGATATATTATTTAATTAGAGGGGGGATTTTTTAAATTCATTCTACAAAATCTCCCCTCGCCCCCCTTTGCCAAAGGGGGGGTGATAACCACCCTTAACTGAAGGGCTACGTTCATAAACAGACTTTAATTGACTCTCACCGCAGGATAATCCATACAAAATCTGATGCTTCCAGAAAAGAGATCAGTTTTTCGTTAGCATGATTTCCATTTAATTAAAGGAAGTTATCATTATTCCTGTAAGAATGGCAGGTTTCTTGCAATTTAAGCTTCTCAAGCAATATACCGTTATATTTAGCATGAAAGCATGGGGGACAAAAGATGCTTTGCTTGAATTTGGAAATATTACAAAGGAGGTCGGGAGGATTAGGTTCAGCAATTTTAAATGCGGATATTTGTATATTAAAATAACGCTTGTTATTATTCTCTTTTTCTCTCCCGCTGCTCTGTTTGCAGGTGAAGTCACCTTTAGCTGGAGTGAACCTTCATTCAATGTTGATGGCACCCCGCTTAAAGACCTGTCAGGATTTAATATCTACTATGGCACTGCCTCACGCCTATATGATGGAAGCATTGATGTTGGAAATGTAAGTACTGCCCGTGTCAGTAATTTAACTGATGGACTCACTTATTATTTTGCTCTTACCGCATATGATTTATCAGGCAATGAAAGCGAATACTCAAATGAGGTCAGTAAATTTATTCCAGGAGATGGGGACGGCATTCCTGACGATGGAGATCATAGTGGTATTGCAGGGGACAATACGTGTACCGGAGAAGGAAATACGGTCAATTGTGATGACAACTGCCCAAATGCCTACAATCCTGATCAGACAGATACAGATAGTGATGGTGTCGGAGACGCATGTGACAATTGCAAAGTAGTTCCAAATCCTGATCAGTTTGACAGCAATTCAGATGAAGATGATAATACATCAATTCCGGGTATCCAGCATTATGGGAATGCTTGCGATCCTGATTTTGACAATAACGGGGTTGTATCAAAAAAAGACAGACGTAAGTTAAAAAGATATTACGGTATAGAACTGCCGGAAGATAAGGATCATCTGGATCTGGACGGAGATACAATTATATTAGATGAAGATATTAATATTTTACGTAAATATTTCCGCAATGCCCCCGGACCGGGTATAGGGGATTAAATAACTGTATGTAATCAAAACCTGTAATAATCTTCGTTAGAATTTCGGTATCTTTGATATAGCTTCTTTTATCATGTCTTCTGAATATTCGTAATCTTCAAGCTTGCCGGACAGATAATTATCATATGCTGCCATATCAAAGTGGCCGTGTCCGCTCAAATTGAAAACAATGCAGTTGTTGTTGTTCTTTCTTGCTTCGTCAATAGCGCATTTAATGGCATGGGATGTTTCCGGCGCCGGTATAATGCCTTCAGTCTGCGCAAATAATAAAGCGGCTTCAAAAACAGGTTTCTGGGGATATGCAACAGCTTCGATGATTTTATTCTTGACCAGCAGACACAACTGCGGGGCATCTCCATGATAGCGGAGTCCGCCTGCATGTATTCCGGGTGGAACAAATGTATGACCCAGGGTATACATTTTAACAAGAGGCGTTAGTCCTACGGCATCACCGAAATCATATGTATAAACGCCTTTTGTCAGAGTAGGACAGGCTGTTGGTTCAACGGCAATCATACGTATATCTTTTCCTTTCAACTTATCGGGGACAAAAGGAAAGGCGAATCCTGCAAAATTGCTCCCTCCTCCTACACACCCGATAAGCACATCAGGTTTCTCACCGGCAAGTTCAAGCTGTTTTTTGGTTTCGAGTCTGATGACGGTTTGATGCAGTACACATGATTTAAGACGCTGCCGAGGGAGTATTTTGTATCTTCATGAGTTGCAGCGTCTTCGACAGCTTCCGAAATGGCAATACCGAGGGAGCCGGGAGAATCCGGATTTTCACCTAATATCTTTTTGCCCGCATTGGTCAGGTTTGAGGGTGAAGGATGCACCTCCGCTCCCCATGTCTGCATGAGGATCTTTCTGTAAGGCTTTTGCTAATAGCTGATCTTGACCATATAAACAGTGCATTTCAGGCCGAACATTTTGCAGGCAAATGCAATAGAACTCCCCCACTGTCCGGCGCCTGTCTCTGTGCTGATCCTTGTTACGCCTTCTTTTTTATTGTAATAAGCCTGCGCGATCGCCGTATTCGGCTTATGACTTCCGGCGGGGCTGACAGATTCGTTCTTGCAATAAATCCTTGCATTCGTTTTGAGCGCTTTTTCAAGTCTGTATGCGCGATGCAAAGGGGTAGGTCTGTATATTTTGTATGCATCAATTATGTTATCCGGTATCTCTATCCATCTTTCAGAGCTTACTTCCTGTTTAATAAGCTCCATAGGGAAAATAGGCGCTAAATCTTCCGGGCCGATGGGTTTGCCTGTTCCGGGATGAATAGGCGGAGGCAACTGTTCCGGCAGGTCAGGTGTAATATTGTACCAGTGAGTCGGGATTTCCTTTTCAGAAAGTAAAATTTTAGTTTCCATGTGAATGCCTCCTTTTATAAAATCTCCCCTAACCCCTCTTTGTCAAAGAGGGGGATAAATTCCCCCTTTGAAAAAGGGGGATGAAGGGGGATTTTTAAACTTTATTTATTACGTTTGTCTTTATTGCTCATTCTTATTTATTCAATATACATTAAAAATAATTTTCAGGCAACAAAAGATTTGCGGCCTCTGTATGGTAGAATATGCATGTTTTAATCAAGCTGTTTTAAGGAGGAAAGATGATACCTGAACTCAAATACGACGATAAAGGATTGATACCGGCAATAATACAGGATTTCAGAAGTAACGAAGTCCTTATGATGGCATATATGAATAAAACTTCTCTGGAAAGAACTATAGAAACTGGCAAGACCTGTTTCTGGAGCAGGTCGAGGCAGAAATTCTGGACGAAGGGCGAGACCTCCGGAAATGTTCAGCTTGTTAAAGAGATTCTTTATGATTGTGACGAAGATACCCTGTTAATAAAGGTTGAACAGGTAGGCCCCGGCGCCTGTCACACAGGAAACAGGACGTGCTTTTACAGAAAGATAAAATAATCCACAGATTACGCAGATTACACAGATAAAGAAATTTTCTTCTAAACTTGTTTGAGTAGTTTTTTTAGAAAAAATCTGAGAAATCTGTGTAATCTGTGGACAAAAAATATGGGGGGGGATGTATGAAATTGGGTGAAATGGGCGAGGGGCTCGCCGTGAAATTCCTGAAGAAAAAAGGCTACAGGATCGTTGAGCAGAATTACAAAACAAACATCGGCGAAATAGACATTATCGCCCTTGACGGCAGTGTGCTTGTCTTCATAGAAGTCAAGACAAGGGAAAGCATCGAGTTCGGTCTCCCTTTTGAATCAGTTAACAGAAGAAAGAGGCGCAAGATAGTCAATGTTGCTCTGTCATATCTGAAAAGATTCAATGACCTTCCGCAGTGCAGATTTGATGTTGTGAGCATCTATTACGAGAACGGCAGACCGGAGTGTGAACTGATACGGGATGCGTTTGAGGCGTGAGAATAACTCCCCCCAGCCCCCTCTTAATTTAAGAGGGGGAGATAACATTGTTGGACTCACCATTCATTTAGGGTGGAAATTAGAAAATATAGGTAAGGGCTATGTCCCCCCTCTTTGGCAAAGAGGGGGTTAGGGGGAGTTAATGTGAAATTCATCCGCAATAATCCAAAACTTAAGCCGAGAAGACGTGAACTAAGGCGTAATCAAACAGATACAGAGAAGATACTCTGGGAACGATTGCGAAATAAACGGTTCTACAGAATAAAATTTTTCCGTCAATACAGTATGGGTATGTACATTATCGATTTTTACTGCCCCATGATGAAACTTGCCATTGAATTAGACGGTGGACAACATGCTGATAATGAGAATAGGGAATATGATGAGGAACGTTCAGATTATCTGAGAGCGAATGGAATTGAAGTCATACGATTCTGGAATAATGAAGTATTGCAGAATATTGACGGAGTGTTAAGCAAGATAGCGGGAAAAATAACTCCCCCCATCCCCCCTCTTAATTTAAGAGGAGGGTAACAAGCTTAAATAAGGGGAGGTAAAGATACCCCCTCTTTGGTAAAGAGGGGGCAGGGGGAGTTATTTTTGTGGACTTAAATTTAACATAAAGAATATGCTATTATTCATACTCGGGGCGTAGCGCAGCCTGGTAGCGCGCACGGTTCGGGACCGTGAGGTCGGAGGTTCGAATCCTCTCGCCCCGACCAATTTTCCCAGTTCTTGGATGATATAAGTTAGGAACAAATAGACATTAAGAAAATATTATCATTTTAATTTATACAACCCAGAGCATTAGAGGAGGGATTCAATGTATAATTTATTAAAACTGTTTTCATATTGTTTGGTTTTTGTATTCACTGCATGTGCAACAATTGATAAACCGGAAGTTAAGACTGTCGAAGAAAAGACTCCCCAAGTAAGTAAAACAATTAAGCAGAAATCTGAAGTTAACAAAACTGGTCTTAAGAGAAAAGTGGCAATTGCAAGGTTCAGTAATGAAACAAGGTATGGACAGAGTTTTTTTATTGATAAAGATAATGATAGGATCGGAAAGCAGGCGGTGGATATTTTGTCTTCAAAACTGCTTGAGACAGACAAATTTATTCTTTTAGAACGTGCTGATCTTGAAAAGATAAACAAAGAACTTGCACTGGAAAATTATACCCCGTTAAAAAATATGGCTGACTTTCTCATAATCGGCTCTGTTACGGAATTTGGCCGTAAAGATACCGGCGAAGTCGGCATTTTCAGCAGAACGAAGAAACAAACAGCTTTTGCAAAAGTTCATGTTAGGCTGGTTGATGTATATAGCGGTGAAGTGATTTATTCCGAAGAAGGGGTGGGAGAAGCTTATTCAGAAGCTGGAACTGTTTTTGGCATTGGTGGTCAGTCAGGATATGACTCGACGTTAAACGATAAAGCCCTTGAAGCAGCTATTACGAATCTTTCATCTAACATTATTGGAAATCTTCTTGACAAAGAGTGGCGCAGTTATATTCTTGGATATGATAATGGCAATCTGATCATTGCTGGGGGATTATCTCAGAATATCCAGTCAGGAGAAGTGTTTTCTGTTATACAGAAAGGCAAGGAGATCAGAAATCCACAAACAAATACGTCAATAACTCTTCCCGGTAAAAAGATAGCAAAGGTCACGGTTCTCTCATCTGCTGGCAAGGCATCCAAGGATGAGGTTTCATTTTGTGAAATTATTGAAGGCGATCTGTCTGATTATATAAAAAACAATAACTTCTCCGGTTTGTATATAAGTGAAGGGGAATAGGAGGGAATAAATGCGAGGGATATTTCTTATAGTTCTGACAAGTTGTTTACTTATCGTATTATCATCCTGTGGATATAAGGAAGGAGTCATTCAGCCAGACGATAAAAGTTATTTATTGTTTACAGGAAATACGCAGGACATTCAGATCACTATTGATAATAATGCACCGATCTCGGTACAGACTGATGTTGAGAATAAGAGCGTGACACACTACCAAATATCTCCCGGTAAACATATGATTGTAATAAGAAGAGGGAGTGAAACTGTTCTGCAGAGGGAAGTTTTAATAGGCAACGGGATGACAAAGGAGATTCAGGTACCATGAAAAAAAATCTCGCAATTTTGTTTTTGTTTGTTGCAGTGTCTCTAATAAGTTGTGCACCTAAAAGAATGTATAATTGGGAAAACTACTCAGAGACCCTTTATTCTTGCAAGAAAAACTCTAATGAGGAATCATTATTAAAACATATGCAGGAACTTGAAAAAATAATTGAGGTTTCCAGTCAGAATAATATGAGAATTCCTCCGGGCGTTTATGGTGAGCTTGGTTATTATTACTTGAAAAGCAATAAAACAAGGGAAGCTATAGAATATTTCAATTTAGAAAAACAATTATATCCTGAGTCGGGAATTCTTATGGAAAGGCTTATTCAGAAAGCTACAGAGGCAAATAAATTAACAGGGGAAGTGCAATTAAAAAATATTACGATAAAGGAAAGTGAGAAATAATTATGAGAGGTTTTTTATTCAATAAAAAGTTCAAATATTTATGTATCTCCTCATTGGTCAGCTTTTCCCTGTTATTATCAGCATGCGGACCTAAGATGGTTACAAAAGGTGAGAAGTTTCCATTATTGTATGAAGAAGCACCGATTGCAATTCTTATTCTTCCACCTATTAATCAAACAACAGCTTCTAATGCAAAAGAATATTATTCTACAACAATTCAAGAACCTCTATCTTTGACGGGATACTATGTGTTTCCATACGAAGTGACAACAGAAATTCTGAAAATGGAAGGGATCTACGATACTGAATTATTAACAAATGTTCCTTTGACAAAATTTCGAGAGTATTTTGGTGCAGATGCTGTTCTATTTACTACTATTAAAAAATGGGATTTAAGTTACATGGTTTTGTCATCGACATTAACGGTTTCAGTTGACTGTCAACTAAAGTCTACTCACAGTGATCAAATATTATGGGAGTACAATGGAACAGTTGTCGTTGACTTGTCCGGAGGAAACTCCGGAGGTGGTTTAGCCGGGTTAATAGCAAAGGCAATTGTTGCAGCAATTAATACTGCTATGGCTGACTATGTTCCATATGCACGTCAAGCAAATTATATGGCATTAAGTTCTATTCCATATGGGAAATATCACGAAAATTTCAATAAAGATAGAGACCAGAAAATTATAGAACAAAAAATAAAATAGCAGCAAAATATATAAGAAGAAGTTTGGAAATCCTTTGACAGGTGTTTTATATATAAAGACTGACTTTTGTAAATCAATAACGCTGCTTTTGATAGATAATTAATGACTGATAGGTGTCGCGCCTTGACAATGGACGGTTTGTGCTGAAATCTGACAAATTATGTTCTCTTTCTACTATTAAACACTACAAAGTCAAGGTGCGACCCCTTGTGTGTGTTGCTCCCCAGAAACGCCCTACGTTCTCAAAGCCTGCAGGTGGCGCTTTTATTTACAAGGCATTACGGCTTCTTGCGAGCTTGTTTAATTCTGTATCGAATGTAAAAAGATGATTACCACTGCCCTCAGCTTTTGCACATAAAATACAATCAACGATATCAAGTCCCTTTTTTGAAAAAAGGAGCAAAGCACGGATGATCTCTTTCCGATCGTCATTTGCAATCCCTTTATAGTTCAGACTACCAAGAGACAATAAGTTAACCAGATGATAATTCAAAAAGCAGATGCTATTGTACAACTTGACATAAGACGTACAAAATAATAAAATAG
>JAGVGM010000232.1 GCA_020057065.1 Thermodesulfovibrionia bacterium | reverse complement strand
TCCTTGTAAATCCCCCCTTTGGAAAAGGGGGTTAGGGGGATTTTTTAAACAATCCCTACCTGATGATACCCCGTCCGCTTGCGGCGGGGAGTCTTTATTGTTCATTTTTAATTGAATATGAAGCTTTCAGTTGTCCGCATGCCGCTGAAATATCTGCTCCCATACTTTTTCTTATTATAGCTGTGATCCCTGCTTTACGCAGTATATTCTGAAACTCAAGTATCTTGTCCCCGGAAGGCTGCCTGTATAATTCAGGAATCTCCTTCACAGGAGCAGGGTTATAAGGAATTAAATTCACTTTTGATCTGATACCCCTTAAAAGTTTAACTAATCTCATGGCATCATCTTTTAAATCATTGATCCCATTCAGCAGGACGTATTCAAAAGTTATATATTTGCGTGGCGCTAAAGGGAATTCTTTACACGCCTTTAAAAGTTCTTTTAAGGGATATTTTTTATTGACAGGCATGATCCTGCTCCTTGTCTCATCAGTTGCTGCGTTTAGTGAAATGGCGAGGTTAACATCAGGGGCCTTCTCAGCAAGTTTATAAATGCCTGGTATAATCCCTGCTGTTGAGACAGTTATTCTTTTAATGGAAAAGCCCATGAGTTTTGTAATTCTCGATAAGGCCTCTAAAACTTCATTGAAATTATTTAACGGTTCTCCCATCCCCATGAAGACAATATTGGTGATGGAGGGATTTGAAATGATTCTGCTTACAGCTATAACCTGATCCACAATCTCATATGCCTTGAGATTTCTTATAAGACCCAGTTTCCCGGTTACACAGAATACACAGCCTAATGCACAGCCGGCCTGTGATGATAAACACAATGTGAATTTATTCTTTCTTCTTGTATTAGGAATAAGAACACTTTCGATTGATTTGCTGTCTTCGAGCTGAAAAAGAAATTTCCGGGTGCCGTCAGATGATATCTGCTCCTGCAGCAGCTTAAGGTTGCTTATAAAGGCTGTTTTATCAAGCTCTTCACGGAACTCCAGAGGGAGGTCTGTCATCTCATCAAAAGAAGACGCCAGTTTTTTATATATCCAGTTGATGATCTGCCTGGCCCTGTAAGGTTTTTGCCCAAGCCTGGCAATAAATACAGCAAGTTCTTCTTCTGTAAATTTTTTAAAGTTATTTCCCATAAATCCCGATATAAATAAATATAGCTTATTATAGCTTAAGTTTAAAAGGTATTTAGAGGCGTTTTTAAATATTTTTGGAACTGCTGGAGTTATAACTATTGAAAGTATATAATGATAGAGGTATTATTAAAAAGCAGTGAAAAATGGGGACCTTAAGGATATCTGAAAAAAATATTGAACAAAACATTGCCGGTAACTTATGATCAAAAAAATATTGATAGTTGATGATTCACCGATAGCAAGAAAGATGCTGAAAAGCTGTTTGCCCAAGGATCAGGGTTTTGAATTTCACGAGGCATGTGACGGAAGAGATGGAGTTGAGAAATACAAAAGCATCTGCCCGGATCTTACCTTTATGGATTTGACAATGCCTGTAATGACAGGTTATGAAGCTATTGTAGAAATCATTAAGCATGACAGGGACGCACTGGTTATCGTTGTTACCGCCGATGTGCAGTTGAAGGCGATTAAAACCGTTCTTGATTCCGGCGCTTATATGGTATTAAGAAAGCCTTTAAAAAAAGAGGACCTCCTGAGTGCTTTATCGAAGGCACAGGATACTCTGCAGAAAGTTGAATAAATGATGGAAGCGGATAAAACGCAGATTTTGACAAATGAAGAGATAGAGATCCTTCAGGAAATAATGAACATTGCCTTTGGCAAGTCCGCAGCAGACCTTGCAGATGTTATAGATACCCATGTGGTTCTTAATATCCCGTTTATCAGTGTCATGCAGGTACAGGAACTGCCGGCTTACATCCGGGGCCATGTAAAAGACTACAATAATGTAAGCATTGTTGAACAACATTTCTGGGGAAGATTCTCAGGAGACGCCCTTTTAGTATTTTCTTCAGGTTCGGGTAAAGAGCTCATCAAAATGTTGCAGCATGGAGAGCAGGTGATTTTAGCATCCGATCCGATCGAAATACTGGAAAGAGAAACACTTATGGAAATCGGCAATATTTTGATCGGCGCCTGCATAGGCAAGGTAGCAGAGCTGCTTAAGGATGTTGTTACTTATACACCTCCCATGATCGTGATCGAAAAATATTATGAAGACGCGATCTCTTCAAGCGAATTGGATCCTGATAAAACAGCAATTGTATTAAAGACGGATTTCAGTTTCACCGATGGCAATGTCAGCGGTTTTTTATTCCTTGTTTCCAGTAATGAATCCATTCAATGGCTCAAGGAAGCCCTGAAAAATTTTATTGAGCAATATGAATGATATTACAACAGATATTTAATGCGATCAATCTCGGTATCATTATCATTGACAGGGACCTGAAGCTCCAGGAATGGAACCGCTGGATGGAAGTTAACAGCGGCAGGACTGTTGATTCAGTAAAGAATTTATCTATTCTTGAGGTCTTTCCACATTTGAATAATCCTAAATTTATCAGAAGCTGTAAATCAGTGTTCACTTTTGGGAATTTTTGCTTTTTCTCACAAAAACTGCATCATTATCTTTTCCCTTTCAAAACAAAAAGTTATTCCGATACAAGATTTGAATATATGCAGCAGAGTTGTGCGATGGGCCCTCTGCGGGATGAAAATAACAATATAACGCATCTTTTTATTTATGTTCAGGATATGACAGAGGTTGCCGTATATGAAAATAAACTTGTAGAGATGAACTTGAGGGACGGACTTACCGGCATTTATAACAGAAGGTTCCTGGAGACCAAGCTTGAAGATGAGTTTAACAGGCATAAGAGATACGGAGGCGTTTATTCCATCATCATGTTTGATATAGATCATTTTAAAAATGTGAATGATACATTCGGCCATCAGTGCGGCGATTTTATCATTAAGTCGATAAGCTCACGAATTGCTTCACTGATCAGAAATGTAGATTATCTTGCGCGATATGGCGGAGAAGAATTTTGCTGTGTTCTCCCCGAAACAGGAATTCAGCCGGCAGCAGGCATTGCGGAACGTTTTAGGGCAGCCATATCACAGCAGGAAAATAGTTTTGATGAAAACGTTATTAAAGTCACTATAAGTCTGGGGGTTGCTGAATTCAGGGAAGAACTGGAATCTTCAAGCCGCTTGCTTAAAAAGTCAGACGAAGCCCTTTATAGAGCAAAAAAAGAGGGGCGCAACAGGGTTGCGGTAGCGGAATGATGGGGAATTCCGTCAAACTGTTGACGTTGTTCTTGTAATATGGCAATATATTACCATGCAGCGCATCCTGGTTATCGATGATGAGCCGTCTATCAGAGAATTGCTGAAGGATTTTTTCACAGGCAGGGGTTTTGAAGTTGTAACTTCACAGGACGGTGAAGCGGCGCTTAATCTTCTGAAAGAAAACAAATTTGACCTCTTGTTGCTCGATCTCATGATGCCGGGTATGAACGGTATGGATGTATTGCGCGAGATCGTTTCTGAAAATCTTACTATCCCTTCGATAATGATAACTGCATATGCCAGCGTTTCCACTGCAGTAGAAGCGATGAAACTCGGCGCTTTTGACTATATAACAAAACCTTTTGTGCTTGAGGATGTATACCTTACAGTGAGGAGAGCGCTTGACGTTTCAAAACTTCAGGAAGAGAATTTCAGGCTTAAAAAAGAACTCAAAAAGAAGTTCAGCACCCATAAAATTATCGGCAATTCCCTGCCTGTACAGGAAGTTATCAGGTTCATTGATAAAATAGCTGATACAGACAGCACTGTGCTGCTCACAGGTGAGAGCGGCACGGGTAAAGAACTTGTTGCAAAGACAATACATTACAACAGTTCGAGGGTGCGTAGTAATTTTGTGCCCTTAAATTGCGCAGCTATTCCAAAGGATATACTTGAGTCTGAACTTTTTGGACATGAAAAAGGGGCTTTTACGGGCGCTGTAACAACAAGGATAGGCCGCTTCGAACTTGCAAGCAACGGCACCCTTTTTCTGGATGAGATCGGGGAACTGGCCCCTTCACTGCAGGTTAAACTTTTGAGGGTCCTTCAGGAAAAAGAATTTGAGCGGGTCGGTGGTATAAAGACTATTAAGGTAGATGTCAGAATTATCGCCGCGACAAACAGGGACCTGGAAAAAGCCGTGAAAGATGGGATGTTCAGAGAGGACCTTTATTACCGGCTTAACGTAATACCTTTACATTTACCGCCTTTAAGAAAGATGAAGGAGGACATACCTTTATTGATTGAGCATTTTGTTGCCGAAATATCAAAAAATAAAAAGAAGGAGTCCCCCAGGATTTCACGCGAGACCATGGATTGTCTTGTAAATTACAAATGGCCCGGTAATGTGCGGGAGCTTGAAAATCTTATAGAAAGACTTATAATCCTCAAGGAAGGCGACAATATTACTCCGGATGAACTTCCGGAGAGATTTATCGAAAACCGTCAGATGCCGAGAGTTGTTACGAAATCAAAATCATTATCTTCCGAAGGAGTGGACCTTAATCTGGTGCTTGACGAGATAGAGAACAATATGATCATTCAGGCGCTGGAAATGTCAAAGGGTGTTAAAAGCAAGGCCGCAAGTCTTCTGGGCCTCAACAGGACGACACTGATTGAAAAAATGAAAAAGAAATCCATTGAGTTTCACACAAAGACCGTTGAGTAATTAATATCCACACCTTTTATCTTTAAAAAACCATTGGACGTAACCCTTCAATATATGAATGGTATTAATACAAACGCAATAATTTTTGTTACAGTTTATAAAATCTCCCCTAACCCCTCTTTGTCAAAGAGGGGGATAAATTCCCCCTTTGAAAAAGGGGGATGAAGGGGGATTTTGTAATAAGAACATTTATCAAAAAATCTCCACTTCCCGTTGCAATGCTTCGCGGCAACGGGAACCCAGCCCCTCTTTGCCAAAGAGGGGAATTAAATACGCCACGCTACAACGTCATTTTAATGACATATCGTATTCCTTAAAAAACATAAAAAACAAGCAGTTGAGTTTGGCATATTTATTGCTGTCTATAGTGGCATGAATGTTTTACTTCTAATAATAACCGCGGTGTTATTTACTGCCTTCCCATTTCCGAATGTTTTATACGCTGTGCCAATAAACAAAGATTCTGCTTCTCTGCAGATCAGGAGCAGTGAGCATCCGAACTTTTCAAGGATAGTTTTAGAAGGCGCAAAAATTTTAATATCACAGGGGCAGGTGAAGCATAAGGGAAAAGATATATCTATCAAATTTCCTGATGCGGACTTTTCTTTAAAACACAATACAATACATGTTCCTTACAAGAAAAATAACGACACGGTAATAGTTTCATTAGATCATCCAGGCGACATGAAGGTCTTTACTCTTGAGAACCCGGACCGCCTCGTTATTGACGTATTGAAAAAAGCTGCAACCGCTGATAAAGGCACTAAAGGATATGAAGTTAAAAAAAATAACAACGGTAGATCTGTATCTCTATTCACCACAGAAGCTGAAGCCTCTGTGATCCAGGAAAAGGAGGATATCAAAAAGCCTGTTCCGGAACAGCCCCGGAATGACGGCAATACGGCAACTGCAGCAGACGATACGGACGATGAATACGGTTTTATTCCTGAAAAGTATAAAAAGGTATGGTCCACCTACAAGAAAGAGAATAACCCGTATAAAGCGATGTCTGAACTTTCAGCAAGTAAGCCCTCTGATGTTGAGTCTCTTGCGGTCTATCACTTTATCTATGGAGAAGCGCTGAGCTCAATAAAACGGTATTTTGATGCAATTGAACAATTGCGTCTTGGATACATATATGCAACTGATGAAAAACTCAAGGAAGTGTCTCTTATTAAAAGGGCGGAAGTATATGCGAAACTCGGTTTTGTATATGAAGCAAGAAATAATTATTATGTTTTCATCAGAGATTATCCGTCATCAAAATATCTTTCAAAGGCGCACCTGGGCATGGCAAACAGTCTGTCGGAGATCGGTTATTTTACTGAAGCAGTGGACCACTATGGAAAGGCGGGAAATCATCCCGAGGTCATGTTTAATATGGCCAATGCTTTACAGAAACTTGAGAAAGTGGATGAAGCAAGAAAGGCATACGTAAACGCTATGCTTGTCGACAGAGCTTATCCCGACGGGTCACCGGAGACTTATTACCTTATGGCTGAAAATTTAAGGATGTCCGGTAAATTGTCCGAGGCCAAAAAAATCCTGTCAACGATCACCACCGGTCCTTTCAGGGACAGCGCCAGTTTAAGTCTCGGTCTGGTCTCTATGGAGGAGACAAATAATGAAGAGGCTATAAAATATTTTCAAACCATTGCCTTTACCAGGAATATAAAAGTAAAGGTTAAGGCACTGTTCAATCTTTCGCTGGCGTTCTTAAAAACCGGCAAGTTGAAGGAATCGATCTCAACTCTTGAGGATGTAAGAAAAAATTATCCGGATTCTTCTATGTATAACGAGGCGTTGCTTATACTTTCCAGGCTCTACAGACATGAAGGCAGGACAAAAGAGTCTGTATCTTTATTGAAGGAACTTGTTTATGGGAACAAACCTCCAAAGGAAGCCTTTAGTGAGCTTGAGACAATCCTGCTTCAGGCAAGCGAAAAAACAGGGTCGTGGACAGAAGGCGAGTTGCGTTTTACGGATCTATGGAGAGAAGTGGGCCAGTGGATGCTTGATGAAAGCAGAGGGGAATTTTTACTGAAAATGGCAAAAAGTCTAAAGCCTGAAGGAAAGCCGTTCCTGCAGTTATGCGCATGGCTTGCTGAAAATGCGTCAGGGAATGTAAGAGTTGCAGCCGCGATAGACCTTGCGGACTATTATACCGGTGTTGAAGACATGCAGCTTGCAGAAAAATATTTTACGGTTGTTAAAGAGACCAATAAGGAATTGAAGGTTAAACAGTCCAACGACCCTGTTCTGAGAATAGAGGCAAAAATAGACCAGGGACATAAGAACACAGAGCAGGCGTTAAAAAACATTATGTCAATAAAGGAATTCGATAAAGGGGATTTTAAACTGCTCGGAAAAATAATAACTGACCTGAAGCAGACCGGTTCAAATAATATAAAGCAGGCAGTGGTCTTTTATGAAAAAATGATAAATAAGTTTGACGGAGAGGCTGAGGATTATGTCAGGCTGGCTGACATCATTTATGACACTGATGAGGAAAAGGCCCTTAAATATTACCGGACTGCTTATGAAAAAAACCCTCAGGATGAATGGACTATATACAGGATAGGACTTATTGTTGACATGCCCGAGACAAGTACAATGCTGAGCAAGCTGCAGAAAGGTGATAATTTGTTGAGCCGCTTTGCAAAGACAAAGCTTATGGAAATAAATCTTTTAAATAAAATTAACGAGGTATACCAGTAATTGGATAAGGCGATAAGGCTTAACGAAGCATTTCACAGTTTTACGCAGGCCTCAAAAAGCCTGGAGACGTATTATGGAAAGCTTAGCGAGAAAGTCCAGTACCTTACGGAAGAACTGGAGAAGAAGAACTCGCAACTCAATGATGTTATTTCGAAGCTTAGAGAATCAAAAGATTTTTTGCAGGCAGTATTACAGAATATAGGCGAGGCGATGATCGTTCTGGATCAGGAAGAGAGAATTACCATGATAAACAGGGCGGCGGAAGAGCTGTTTTGCCTGAGACAGGATGATGCGCGGGGTATGCTGTTTAAAGACCTGGATTATACCCTTGAGGAAAGCAGTTCCGGAGCCGTACTGAATGTGAACGGAAGGAAGTATGATGTGATCAGATCCCGGTCGACGGTATTTGATTCCGCAGGCGCAGTCCGCGGGCATGTTGTCCTCATCAAGGACATTACAAAACTCAAGGAGCTTGAAAGGCAGGATGAGAGGAATTCAAGGCTGATAGCGATGGGTGAAATGGCTGCGAAGATCGTGCATGAGATAAGAAGCCCCCTTTGCAGCATGGAGCTTTTTTCGACGATGCTTTATAAAGATCTTGAGGCAACTGCTCATGCAGAAATGGCAAAAGGCATCTCAAGCGGGATACAAAGCCTCAATAATATCCTTACAAATATGCTTTTGTTCGCCAGGAACCAGAAACCTTCTTTCAGGGACGTTAAGTTAAGCAGTGTCATAGAAGAATCCATGAAAATGTTAAGCCCGCTTACAGAGATCAGGGGTGTAAGTATTTCAAACGCCTTGACGGATGAGACCATAAACGGTGATGCGGAATTATCAAAACAGGTTTTTATGAACGTGTTTCTTAATGCGATCCAGTCTATGCCGGGCGGCGGTAAATTAGATGTTATTATGGAGGCAGGCGATGAATTTATAACCGTGGCCGTAACTGATGAAGGAGAAGGTATCTGTCCCGAGCATATTGAAAAGATATTTGATCCCTTTTTCAGCACAAAGGACAGAGGCACAGGCCTTGGACTTACGATCGCATATAAGATAATGCAGTGCCATAACGGCTTTATTAAGGCCTTTAAAAACGATGGTAAGGGCAGTACATTCTGTCTTTACTTTCCGAAGAATAATAACACCCTCAATGTGTCCTCTGTAAGGGCGGGTTTGAAACCCGCCCCTGCAAATAGGGGAATTATAGAGGGGTCTATCTCAGGAGCTGGAATATGAACACAATACTTATAGTTGATGATGATGCACAATTAAGGGCGGCATTGAAAGAGGCTATAGTTAGAATAGGTTATTCCGTATTGCTTGCCGAAGATCCGGTTGATGCCCTGAAGAAACTGGAAGATACCTCTGTATCAATGATCGTAACTGACATGAAAATGCCCAGGATGGACGGCGTTGCATTTATTAAAGAGGCGAGGAAGAGGGTTGGGAGCCTGCCGATCCTTGTTATAACAGGTTTTGCGACGATCGAGAACGCGGTCAATGCCATGAAAGAAGGGGCGTGTGATTATCTGATGAAGCCGTTTTCTTTTGATGAACTGACAAAGGCGATTGAATCTGTCATGTCAAGCTCTTCACAGGCCCGGGACGAGGTTTTGACCAAAAGTGAAAACATGAAAAATCTCTTACAACTTTCACATAGCGTGTCCCTGAGCGATATGACAGTGCTTATTTTAGGAGAGAGCGGTACGGGAAAGGAACTTTTTGCAAGATTTATACACAATACAAGCCGCAGGAGCAAAAAACAGTTTATTGCGGTCAACTGCGCTGCGATCCCTGAAAATCTTCTTGAATCGGAACTGTTTGGGTATGAGAAAGGGGCTTTCACTGGTGCGCTGGAAAAGAAGATCGGCAAATTCGAACTGGCCCACGGGGGCACGATCCTTCTTGATGAAATAGGAGAAATGTCCGCAATTTTACAGGCAAAATTATTGAGAGTTTTACAGGAGAGGGAGATTGACAGGGTAGGCGGCAAACAACCTGTGCCGGTAGATGTAAGGGTGCTTGCCACGACCAACAGGGACCTGAAGAAAGAGATACATGAGGGAAGATTCAGAGAGGACCTTTACTACAGATTAAGCGCTTTTCCTATTCAGCTGCCGCCGTTAAGAGAGAGAATTGAAGATATAATGCTGCTGTCCGAACACTTTGCAAAAAAATATGGCGTGCAACTTGATAAACCCATTACAGGTTTTACAGAAGATGCGGTAGAACTGCTTACTACAAGTCAATGGAAAGGCAATATACGTGAACTTGAAAATGTAATTCACCGGGCCGTCATTATTGCAAGGACTGACCTTATAGACACCGACGATTTTATGCTTGAGAGTCCTTCCGGCCAGAGTTGCCAGGGCAACGGGAGCTTAAAGATAATGGAAATGGATTTAATACATAAGACCCTTGAAGAAACAAATGGAAACAAGACAAAGGCTGCTAAAATGCTTGGAGTGAGTGTAAGGACCATCAGGAATAAATTGCATGAATACGGGAAAAATATTCCTGCTGTGTAAAAAAATTGACAGATGATGAAGATGGAAATTGGGAAAATAAGAAGATTAGAAGGTAAAAAAAGGGAAATAAGAGTGGCACGGTTCTTGATATATATTTTATAGGAGATAGTATGGATAAAGGAGCAATAATTCTTGAAAGGATAGTTCAGGCGGCAAATATAAGGCAAAAAGTAATATCTTCCAATATTGCCAATTCAGATACGCCGGGGTACAAGGCAAAAGATGTCAAGTTCAATAATCTGCTTGGAAAAGAAATGAAACTTGCTGCAACAGATACTAAACATATAGGCTTCAGAAAATCCGGTGAGGTCAGCGGCAGGACAGAGGTTGAGGATAATCCGTCATGGGAGGACCGTAATAACGTGGAACTTGATGTCGAGGTTGCCAAAATGACGGAAAATTCACTTCTTCATGATGCCGCTGTTACTATTTTATCGTCAAAGATAAGAATGTATAAAAATGCGATGAGAACGAAATAATGATGGATGAAGGAATAAGATGAGGGTTTTAATTCTGCAATTTTTAATCTGCGATCTCCTGGAAAGGAGACATGGAGGGAGTAAATGGATATTTTCAAAGTAAGCGCCTCGGCGCTGGAGGCGCAACGCGTAAGAATGAACACCATAGCCTCTAATATGGCAAATGCACACACAACAAGAACAGCAGCAGGCGGGCCCTATGTAAGGAAGGATGTTGTGTTTTCTGAGATGTCTGTAAATTCAGATTTTGCCGAGAAACTTGAAGGAGTAAAAGTAAGTGCAGTAGTTCAGGATAATAAACCGCCCCTGACAATTTATGATCCGGGACATCCGGACGCTGACGAAAAGGGTTATGTTTCCATGCCGGATATTAATGTAATGGAAGAGATGGTAAATATGATGATGGCCGTGCGCGCCTATGAAGCTAATGTCAGGGCGTTCAATATGTCCAAGGGCATGTATCAGAAGGCCCTTGAACTCGGGAGGCAATGATGTCTGATATTCCAATAAAAAGTATAGGCAATTCAGTCGCAGTAAACGGGATTTCTTCAAAGAATCCATCTCAGCAGGTTTCAGGGAGCAGTTTTGATGACGTCATTAATGAGGCGATGAGCAAGGTTTCAGAGGTGCAGAACAATGTTGATAAGGCAGTAAATGAATTGGCGAAAGGTGGTGACATTACGAGCGCTATTCTTGCCGTGGAAAAAGCAGATATGTCTTTCCAGTTGATGGTGGAGATCAGAAATAAGCTTGTTAGTACATATGAAGAAATAATGAGGATGCCGGTATAAGTGAATTATGGAATGTGGAGTGCGGTTTTCGTCATCCCCGCTTGTCGGGAATCTACTTTAAGAAGGATTCCGAACAAGTCGGAATGACAGAGTCAAAAAAGACGAAATTGTAAGGAGAAATCATGGCAGCGATTGACAACATTATTGCAAATTTGAAGCGCTGGCCGGCTAAGAAAAAGACAGCGGCGCTGGCAATTATAATAATAAGTGTCGCCGGTATGATGCTACTGCTGTCATGGATACAAAAAATTGATTATCAGGTTTTATATTCGAACCTGTCGGACGACGATGCGGGAAAGATAGCCCAGGAGCTGCAGAGCAGGAAAATACCTTATAAGGCGGGTTCAGGAGGAACAATACTTGTTACTTCGGACCAGGTTTATGACATCAGGCTCCAGCTTGCTGCGCAGGGGCTTCCGCAGGGGGGAGGGGTAGGGTTTGAAATATTTGACAACACGAATTTTACAACAAGCGAGTTTGTTCAGAAGCTTAATTACAGAAGGGCGCTTGAAGGGGAACTGTCAAGAACTATCAGGTCTCTTTCAGGGGTGCAGCAGTGCAGGGTACATCTGGTGGTCCCTGACAAGTCTATATTCGCATTTCAGCAGGACAAGAAGGAGGCTTCCGCAGCGGTTTTACTGTCGCTGAAGCAGGGCAGAAAACTTAACAGCGGAGAGGTGGACGGGATAATACACCTTGTTGCAAGCAGTGTGGAAGGTCTGAGCGCTGAAAATATCACTGTTGTTGACAACAAGGGGGAACTTCTTCAGAAACCGAACGATGACAGCATGCTGAGCCTCAGCGGCTCACAGATGGAATTTCAGCACAATTATGAAAAAAATATGGCAACAAAAATTATCAGCATGATGGAGTCGGTTGCCGGAAGAGGCAAGGTCAAGGCAAAGGTTTCTGCTGATTTTGATTTCAGGAAGAGTGAAAGAACGGAAGAAAAATTCGACCCTGAGGGAGTGGTCGTGAGGAGCGAGCAGAAGAGTACGGAAAAATCAACGTCAGGAGCTCCGGCCGGAGTCCCCGGTGTTGCTTCAAACATCCCCGGTGGCGCCGGACAGCAGTCTGCTTCTTCTTCACAGGGGCAATCCCAGAAGCAGGATGAAATGATCAATTACGAGACAAGCAAAACAGTTACACATATAGTCGAGTCGCCTGTTACCCTGGAAAGACTGACGGTTGCGATCTTAGTAGACGGTATCCTGCCGTCCCAGCAGGGCTCGGTTGAAAATGCAAAGCAGTATGTTCAGCGTTCTGAAGAGGATCTTAAATTTTATGAGGATATCATTAAAAAGACAGTGGGATTTACTTCTGACAGGGGAGATGAGATAAGTGTGAAAGTTATGCCTTTCAGAGAATTGGAAGCTGAAACCATTGAGGAGGCCCCGAAGGAATATATGCCGATCGTTCTCAGTGTACTGAAATATCTTGCGCCGCTTGCAGCAGCTTTGCTGTTTTTCCTTTTTATATTGCGTCCGCTGCTGAAGTCGCTGAATGCGCCTTTAAGGATGCAATCCGCTGTTACAGGAGTTATTGAAGGCGCAGGAATGCAGGGTATCATTCAGCAAAAAGAGCTCCCGCTTGAAAAACAGGTCATTGAATGGGCCAATAAAAATCCGCAGCAGGCTGCGTCGCTGGTGAAAGGATGGCTTGAGGAAAAATAAATGGCAATGAATGGTTATGAGAAAGCCGCTATATTTTTAAGTTCCGTAGGTGAAGAAACGGCATCGCAGATATTAAAAGACCTGGATCAGGACATCATCGGAAGGATCACGTCATACATGGCGAAAATGAAGAGAACGGACCGTTCTAAAGTAGAAAGTGTTTTTGCGGAAACCCTCGAGAAAGTGAACAGCGGCGACATTAGCCACGGAGGCGGAGAGGATTATGTAAAAAAAATATTAACCAAGGGACTCGGCAATGAAAATGCCGAGAGAATACTTGAGATGGTCTCAAAGGAAAGCCCGCTGGAATCCCTGAAATGGGTCAACCCAAAAACCCTTTCGAGTTTTCTTGTTACGGAACATCCTCAAACCATTGCCCTTATATTGTGTCTTCTTGAGGCCGAGCAGGCGGCGGCAGTTATAGAGGTTTTGCCGGAGCACATTAGAGGCGATGTTGCCATTAGGGTTGCGACAACGGAGAGGATCCCGGAAAGCGCATTGATAGAAATAGAGGAAGTGCTGAAAGGTCAGCTTGATATAGGCAAGGATAAGGGGAAGGTTTTTCACGGAACAAAAGTGATAGCGGAGATATTAAATCATTGCGAAAGAAACACCGAGCAGAAGATCCTCGAGAAGATAGAAGGGCAGAATAATACAATGGCGGACGCTATAAGAGAGCTCATGCTCGTATTTGATGATCTCGAAAAAGTGGATGACAGGGGAATTCAGCTTGTTCTGAAAGAGATTTCCACAGAGGACCTCACCCTGGCTTTAAAGACGGCATCGGACCCTCTGAAGCTGAAGATATTCAAAAATATGTCCCAGAGAGCCGGGCAGATCTTAAAGGAAGAAATTGAGGCCAAAGGGCCTGTCAAGCTATCCGATGTCGAAAAGGCCCAGCAGAATATCGTGAAGATCGCGAGGAAGCTTGATGAGGACGGCAAGATTGTAATTGCCGGGCGCGGCAAGGAGCAATTTGTCTAACAGTAGAATTTTACAGGATTGTGATGCGGTCATATTCAATATGCCTTCTCTGGATGATGAGAGGGATGAGAGAGTATTGTTGCGTAAAGCGGAAGATATTCAGAGATTGGCATATGAAGAAGGGTTTTCGTCAGGTGAAAAGGCAGGCTTCGCACATGGAGAGCAGAAGGCGCTTGTACTGCTGGAGCGGCTTGAGCGCATAGTTGAAGAATTAGAGAAGTTCAGGGAAAGGTTCGTTGATAATCTTGAGTCGCAGGTTGTCGGCCTCTCAACAGCTATAGCAAAAAAAATAATTATAAATGAAGTGAGCGCAACGCCTGAAATTATCATAACAATGGTGAGAGAAGCGCTGCTGAAGCTGCAGCGTATGGGGACGATCACAATTAAAATTAACCCGTCACTTCATGAAATGTTCAAGAGAAAGAAACCTGCACTGCTTGATATTCATCCGGATATCGTCTTTGACATAAACTCCAATGTGCCTGTTACTGCGCCGCTTGTAATAAGTGAGATAGAAGAAGTTGTTATAGATATTGATTCGCTGCTGGCAAACGTTGTGGAAGAAATGAAAAAAGGGAAAACAGATAACCCCTCTGTGTCCCCCCTTGGTAAGGGGGGAATTAGGGGGTATGACAGTAAAACGGAAACCAGTGACTAACATCGATCTCAGCCCCTACTTGACAGCAGTTAGAAATTCTGAGCCTTTTAAGGTTTATGGGAGAATTATTGAAATAACCGGACTTACTATCAAGGCGACCGGGATCGATGTAAGCATCGGAGAGGCCTGCAGGATATATTCTGATAACGCCTCTCCGGTAGATGCTGAGGTAGTTGGTTTTAAAGATGGTAAAGTGATCCTTATGGCTACAGGAGAAGTATCCGGAATCAGGCATGGCAGCAGGGTGTTATCCCTTGGTAAAAGCATCTCAGTTAAGGTTGGCGATAAACTGATTGGAAGGGTTATAGACGCAGCAGGAAATCCGATAGACGGCAAAGGACCTATAGACGGCATGGATTATTCTATATTTACATCAGAAATCAACCCGCTCAAGAAACGTACAATAGGACAGCCGATAGACATCGGTATCCGGGCCATAAACGGATTACTTACCTGCGGTAAGGGGCAACGGCTCGGGATTATGGCAGGATCGGGAGTGGGGAAAAGTGTTCTATTAGGAATGATCGCAAAATATTCCGAGGCCCCTGTGAATGTAATAGCGCTTATCGGGGAGAGGAGCCGTGAGGTCAGAGAATTTGTGGAGAATAATCTGGGCCCCGAAGGATTAAAAAAGTCAGTTGTTGTGGTCTCTACATCTAATCAGACCCCTCTTGCTAAAGTAAGGGGCGCCTTTATGGCTACAGCCATTGCGGAATATTTCAGGGAGCGCGGGAAGGATGTCCTGCTTCTCATGGATTCCCTGACGCGTGTTGCAATGGCTCAGAGGGAGATAGGGCTTGCAGTCGGAGAGCCCCCTACGACAAGAGGCTATACGCCGTCGGTCTTCGCTCTCCTGCCAAAACTGCTCGAACGAGTCGGCACTTCTGAAAATGCAGGCAGCATTACGGGCCTTTATACAGTCCTTGTCGAGGGAGATGATATGCTGGACCCCGTTGCAGATATGTCGAGGTCCATCCTTGACGGTCATATCGTATTATCGAGGGATATTGCTATGGAAAATCATTATCCCTCTATTGATATATTGCAATCCATAAGCAGGGTCATGCCTCATGTTATTGATGAAAGACACAGGGAATATGCCGGAAAGTTTATTGAGATACTTTCTACATATAAGAAATTTGAGGATATGATAAATCTTGGAGCCTATAAGCAAGGATCGAATTACAAGGTTGACTATTCAATTAAGCTTATTGACAGGCTGAAGAATTACCTTAGACAAAACATGAATGAACATATAGATTTTGCAGACAGCGTTCAGGGGTTATATTTTATTTTTGATGAGATGGAGAAGGTAAATGCGTAAAAACAGGACGGTCGCCAAGATCCTTAAACTGAAAGAAAACAGGAAAAAAGAGATCGAACTTGAAGTCAAGATGGCGGCTGACAGGGAGGAAGAAGAAAAAACAAGACTTAAGGCCCTTGAAAAAAATTATATCGATACACTGGAATATTTCAGTGAAAAACAGGGAGAGGGTTCATTGGATATAAATAAATTAATTTCGTATTATGATTTTTTTTCTCGCATTAACGGGAAAATAGACGAACAGAAAAAGATCCACACTGAATGTCAGAGCGAACTTGCAGGCCTGAAGGATTCCCTCGTGCATGCGCATCAGGAGAAAAGAATGTTTGAAATAATCAATGACAAGGCTGTAATGACAGAGCATAAGGAAAATCTGCGAGCTGAACAAAAAGAAAATGATTTCATAGCGCTTTCAAGGAGGGTAAAATGAAAATATATTGTATGTTACTGACTAACTTCCTGGCAATAACACTATTTTTTGCTGTCAATTCATACGCAGCAGATGATATGGCCGGCACGATCGAGAAACAAAAGCTTGAAATGGTCCAGAAGGAAGAAGTTATTAAGCAGGAGACCGAAAGGCTCAAGACATTAAAGAAGGAAGTTGAAGACGATATTGTAAAATATACAGCGCTGCTCCAGCAGATCGAAAAATCCTTACAGCAGGCTGAGGAATCCGGGAACAAAAGATTAAGGCATGTGGCAAAGGCATATGAAGCCATGCCGCCGGAAGACGCTGCAACCCGGCTTTCGGGACTTGATAATGATACGGCGGTGCTGATATTACTGAAAATGGAAAGCAAGAAAGCAGGTCTTGTGATCGGGATGATGGATTCAAAAAAGGCTACGCTTTTGACAAAAGAGATTACGAAATTGAAAATATAGAAGAAGATCATCTGTCCCCATTTGATAGACCCCCTTCCTGATAAAGGAGGGGGTTTTTTATTGAGTGCGGATATATTTTCTCTTTGAGAAAGAGGGCCTGCCTGTCGGCAGACAGGGAAAAAGGAGATGTTTCAGGGTTGTCATTCCCGATGGTTTTTAGTTGTCATTCCCGAAGGTTTTTATCGGGAATCCAGCGCTTTTAATGAATTAGCTGATAGCTGACCGCTGAAAGCTGATGGCCATTTTCTCAATCCAGAGGACTCTTCACCCCTTTGACCTTATTCACTACATGGGTATAAATCATGGTAGTTTCAACATGCTTATGACCCAGAAGCTCCTGTATGGT
>JAGVGM010000269.1 GCA_020057065.1 Thermodesulfovibrionia bacterium | reverse complement strand
GTAACTGAGACGGCGGAGCAGTGCCAACTTTCAGGACGTCATTCCGGCTTGTCCGGAATCTGGCTTTGCTGAAAGACTCCCGACAAGCGGGAGTGACAGTCTCTTGAGGTGCTTCCTATCACCCATAACCTTTTTTCTCTTAACCCATAATCCTTAATCCATACCCCTTACTGGCCCCAAACGAAAATGTGCGGAATCGCAGGAATAATCAGTTTAGATAATCAGAAGATCGATGAGGCCGTCATACTGAATATGAGGGAGGCGATGCTTCACAGGGGTCCGGATGATTCAGGCCTTTATTTCAATGATGAAAGATCCGTTGCGCTCGGGCACAGAAGACTCTCGATCATCGATCTTTCGCCACTTGGGCATCAGCCCATGCTTACAGAAGATGGAAATATCTGTCTCATATATAACGGGGAACTATATAATTTCAGAGATATAAGAACAGAATTACAAAACGCAGGGCACGTCTTCCACTCCTCGAGTGATACAGAAGTTATTTTAAAGGCTTACCAGCAATGGGGCGAGCATGCTTTTGAAAGATTCAATGGCATGTATGCTATTTGCATATATGATAAAAGAAATGATCTGCTTTACCTTACGAGAGACCATACTGGAATAAAACCCCTCTACTACTTGATCTCAAACAGCAAACTCGTTTTTGCCTCTGAGATAAAAGCCTTTTCAGCATTTGATACAAACCGGGAAGAAAACCCTGACTGGAGGATATATTTTCTCACCTTCGGCCACATACCCGAGCCTTTTACCACACTAAGAGATGTATACATGCTTCCCAAAGGCAGTTTCCTGAAATTACACCTGAGAACAAAACAGCATGAAATAAGGGAACATACCAGCATCCCCATAAATGAAAATATTACTGATCTGAAAGAAGCGGTCGACCTTGTAAGGAACGGGTTTTTAAAGGCGGTTGAAAGACATTTGATCTCAGACGCGCCTATCGGTGTATTTCTGAGCGGCGGAATCGATTCAAGTCTTGTTGCACTTCTTGCACATGAATTCCAAAAGGATAATCTGAGGACATTATCCGTTGTCTTTGAGGAGAAGGAATTTTCCGAGGAACGATATCAGAATATTATTCTGAAGAAGATCAGATCAAGACACAATTCCTTTCTTGTAACTCAAAAGGATTTCATGGACAATCTTGATAATATCTTTAATGCCATGGACCAGCCGACCATAGACGGGATCAATACATATTTTATAGCCAAATGCGCAAAGGAAGACGGGCTCAAGGCGGTCCTGTCCGGAATGGGCGGAGATGAACTGTTTGGCGGTTATTCTTCTTTTACACGAATAAAGCATTTATGGAAAGTTAAAGGGTTAAATAAAAATATCAGGAAACTTTTCAAGTTAAGTGAATTTTCAGGGGTTGATAAGTTTAAAAGATTCTCATTTCTTTCCATGCAGGGGCCTCTTTCTTTTTATCTTCTGTTGAGGGGGTTATATACCCCTAAAGCGGTTTCAGAGATATTAGGATGCTCTGTTGCCGATGTGCGGAAAGCGCTCGAAAAACTGAATACAGATATTGATCCTCATCTTGGAGAACAAAACTTTGTGAGCTGTCTGGAAACAAACCTCTATATGAAGAACCAGCTTTTAAAGGATACGGATTTCATGAGTATGCGGCATTCCGTTGAGGTAAGGGTGCCGTTTCTCGACAGGAAATTTATGGAAACTGTATTTTCCATCAAAGAGTCCATTAAGTTCAGGAAAGATATCCCCAAGTTTCTGTTAGTAAAGGCATTTGAGGATGTATTGCCAGAGGAGATAATAACAAGAAAAAAGCAGGGCTTCACCTTTCCTTTTGATGTCTGGATGAAGAGTCAGGGTAATGGGTTTTTTGAAGACGCGGTATCAGGAGGCGGCATAAATAAAAAATATGCGGACAGAGTATGGAATGAATTTAAGCGGGGGAATATTCATTGGTCTAAAGTGTGGGCGTTGGTTGTTATGGCGTCTAGGATAAAAAACCAAGTCAGACTGCAATAATATGAAGAGAAAAGCACTTATAATCGGAGGGACAGGCTTTGTAGGCACGCACTTACAGCGCCGCCTGCATGATGGATATAGCATCATAGCAACTGGCCGAAATGAAGATATCAGGGATGCTGTGAAGATCAAAGACTTGGTAAGGAGTGCAACACCTGATATTGTGATCAATTTAGCGGCGATCACCACAGTACGGGAGTCTTTTGAACGTCAATATGACAATTATAATATTGGACTATTCGGAACGTTAAATTTATTTATGGCGCTAAAAGATATAGGTTTTCAGGGACGGATGCTTCAGGTTGGTTCAAGTGAGGTATATGGTTTTCCCACTCCGGATCAGTTGCCCATATCCGAATCAGAGCCTTTACGACCGATGAGTCCCTATGCTGTAAATAAAATTGCAATAGAGGCCCTATGCTATCAATGGAGCCAGACAGAGCAGTTTGAAATAGTAACGACAAGATCTTTCACACATATCGGGCCGGGTCAGAGCGATAGATTTGCTATATCAAATTTTGCCAGGCAGATAGCTGAAATAAAACAAAGGAATCTGGAACCTGTTATTCATGTCGGGGATCTAAGCGCAACAAGAGACTTCACTGATGTTCGTGACGTTGTCAGTGCATATGATCTGCTGCTTCAGAAAGGCAGGAACGGAGACATATATAATGTCTGTTCAAATCAGGAAGTATCTACGCAATGGATGCTGGAGAAACTTATAGAAATTTCCGGAGTAAAAGTAAAAGTTGTGCAGGACACAACGCGTTTAAGGGCTTCTGAGCAAAGAAGAGTCTGCGGTAGCAATGAAAAACTGGTAAAGGATACCGGGTGGCATCAAAGTATTTCAGTTGATACATCTCTCTCAGATATTTTATCTTACTGGGAAAAGAATTATGAAATTTAATAAATTATTCTGAAAAGATAATTAAATTCTACATTAAATTATAGGAGACTTACTATGCATCTGACTCATCGAAAAACATGCAGGATTTGTGGTTCTTTGGCTTTAACCAAGGTAATAGATCTTGGGGAACAGTACTTGCAGGGTTCTTTTGTTAAGGAGGGGAAAGAGAATCCACCATTAAGGAAGATAGCTACAGAGCTTGTCCGCTGCGACCCGACCATTGACGAGAAAGCATGTGGATTATTACAGACGTCCACCTCAGTGCCTCCAGAGGTTTTATATTTGTCTTATTGGTATCGCTCCGGCACAAATCAGACGATGCGCGATCATTTAAAGGGAATTGCAACAGTAGCAAGTGATATGGTCGGCAAGAAGAAAGCATTGGTACTTGATGTAGGATGTAATGATGGCACCTTATTGAAATATTATCCTGATGCATTTGATAAGTACGGCATAGATCCTTCAGATGTTGCGCAGGAAGTTACAGGGAACATAAGAGTGATCCAGGATATTTTCCCATCTGCTGAGCTTAATAGTGTGCTCGGTGAAGCACGTATAGATATCATTACATCCATAGCCATGTTTTATGATCTTGAAGATCCGGTGTCATTTGTAAAAAACGTAAAAAAAATTCTTAGTGATGATGGTATCTGGATTTTTGAGAATTCATATATGCCTGCCATGCTCGAGATGAATTCTTACGATACAATATGTCATGAACATTTGGAATATTACAGTTTCGCGGTACTTGAAAATCTTCTCAAAAGAGGAGGAATGCAGGTTTTTAAAGTGGAATTTAATAATATTAACGGCGGGAGCATCCGCTGCTATGCAACCCATGAGTCAACCTTCAAATTCAAGAGCCACGAATTTCAGCAAACATTAAAGCAGGTCAGGCAGCAGGAGTTTGATCTTGAGCTTGATACGGACAAGCCGTATAAAAACTTCCAGGACCGGATCAATTTACACAAAGAAAAACTATCATCATTATTAAAGGGTTTAAAAAGGGAAGGGAAAAAGATACATGTTTATGGCGCCTCAACCAAAGGCAATTCAATACTGCAATGGTGTGGCATCGATAATACAACTATCGATTATGCGTCTGACCGCAATCCGGACAAGGATGGGGCAAAAACTATCGGTACCAATATTCCGATCATCAGTGAAGAAAAATCCAGGGCCATGAATCCGGATTATTATTTGGTACTTCCGTGGCATTTCCGGGATGAGTTTTTGGTTAGAGAAAAAGAAATGATAGATAAGGGCGTGGGGTTTATTTTTCCGTTGCCTGAAATCGAAATCGTAAAAAACAGTAAGTAAAGGAATACATCATAACTGTGAATATCAATCACATAAAAGACGTCCTTTTGAAGGTCGCAAATGAATATCCAGCCGAGTTAGTAGAGATACAAAAAATGGATATTCCACGGATTGCATTTAATATTAACCTTGCAATCAATAGTCGAGATATCAAAAAACTAACAATATGCGATCTTGGTGGTGGCATTGGATTGTTTTCAATTGGTTGCGCAGCATTAGGTTTTAAGCAAAGCGTTTTGGTTGACGATTTTAGAGATTCAATAAATATAAAACTTGGAAACTCGATTCTTGACCACCATCGTGATTATGGCGTAACAGTTGTGTCAACAGATGTGATAAAAGATGGATTCAAAGAAATAAATGGTAAATTTGATGTAATCACCTCATTTGACAGCATAGAACATTGGCACCACTCACCTAAAAAACTTTTCGGTGAAGCCATTAAGGCACTGAACCCAAAAGGGACATTTGTTTTAGGTGCGCCCAATTGTGTCAACATGCGAAAACGAATCACGGTCCCTTTCGGTATAGGGAAATGGAGTTCCTTAGATGACTGGTATCAAGATGATATTTTCAGAGGTCATGTCAGAGAGCCGGATTTAAGCGATTTAAAATATATTGCAGAAGATTTAAACCTTAAAAACATAAAGGTCTATGGGCGTAATTGGCTTGGATATTACTCAGCAAATATAATTATACGTTGGGCAACGATGGTCATGGACTACCCATTGAGAATAAATCCTTCTTTTTGTTCAGATATCTATGTTGTGGGGGAAATTTAAAACTTATTATTTGAGTATATCTGCATATAGATACAACAGCGCAGGTTATATTTCCCTAAAGCTGATTATCAAATCGTTAAAAAACAGTAGATTTCTATCCAGATGGGTGTAGACAAATAATGAAAGTTCTTGTTCTTATGATTGATGCGTACGGAGGACGTGGCGGTATCGCAACGTATAACAGGAATTTATTGAGAGCACTGTGTGAACACCCAGGCATAGATAATATAACAGCAATTCCGCGTGTCCTGACCTACGATTCAGAAGTAGAACCGCCATATAAATTGAGCTATTTAACAGAGGCCGCCGGAAGCAAGCTGAAATACTTGGGCACATGCCTCAAAGTGGCTCTAAAGGAAACCGGTTTTGATCTGATTATTTGCAGTCATATCCATTTACTCCCTTTTGCTTTTTTACTCAAGTCTTTTTTGAAATGCCCTGTTGTGCCAGTTACTTATGGAATAGACGCGTGGACCCCAACATCACGCTGGAGTGTTAATTTCCTGTGTCGGAAGCTGGATGCATTCATCTCTATCAGGAAGCTTACGGCGAAACGTCTTATTGAATGGGCCGGGATTGATCACGCAAAGTTTTATTATTTACCAAACTGCATTGATGAGTCACAGTATGGAGTTGCCCCCAAATGCCCCGATCTGGAAGATAGGTATGGCATTAGAGGCAAGACGGTAATTATGACGGCAGGCCGGCTGGATACTACTGATAATGAAAGAAATAAAGGATTTGACGAGATCATTGAAGTCCTTCCGGGATTGAGAGAACAGATGCCGGACATTATTTATTTGATTATGGGCGATGGCGATGACCAGGAAAGACTCTTTCAGAAAGCTAAATCGCTTGGCGTTGTAGATATAGTCGTATTCACCGGATATGTCTCTGAACGGGAAAAAGCAGATCATTATAGATTAGCCGATGTTTTTGCTATGCCCGGAAGCAATAAGCGTTTCGACAGATATCCTTTTAGGTTTGTGTTTTTGGAGGCCTTGGCCTGCGGGGTTCCTGTCGTTGGTAGCAGTTTTGAACACGAGTCTGAGGCAAATGACCCCGATGCTCAACAATTGATAATTCAGGTCGATCCAAATAGTCGGGATGACATAAAACGGGGTATTTTGAACGCACTCAAGTGCGCCATAGGTAAAAGAGCCGGAATTGAGAACTTCTATTTTCCTGCTTTTAAAGATAAGGTTCATAGCATTGTTGGTGATATATTGGGTTTAAAACAATGATCAGGTTATTTTACGACTCACCGCACATCCAGTTCCATACCAAGTACCAATCTGGGAAAGTTCTCTGAATTTATTCAAAAGCATATATTTAATAAAAGGGTTCAAAAAATATTGGAATCTTAAGGAAGGATGAGAAAATGGTAATGTCATGCAAATTGTGTGGGTCGTTGGATTCTTGTTGTATTTCAGAGAGCTTAATAGGTGAGGTAGAACCATATTCAAAATTCCTTGATGGACCATTTCCCATAAAAACGACATTACAAATGTGCAAACAATGTTCTACGATCTGGCGAGAACCCCTATATAAAGAAGATGAAATGAGAAAGCTTTATTCTTTATATTTGGCTAATAGCGGAGAAGATGAGTTAATTGGGAATCATATTAAAAGAGGGGAAAATAATTTCAAATTATTACATCCTATATTTGCTTCTGGTAAACCAACCGTAAAGGGGGCAAAAATATTAGACGTGGGAGGTAAGAGAGGTGAATTTCTCGATAATTTTCTAAGAGCTGGTTATGAGGGGCATGTAATTGATTTAAGCCCTGCAAATCCGATTACGTCTTCTATCAAGAAGTTCAATAGTTCGTTTTTGCAGTTCAATGAATTAATCCAATTTGATATTATAATGATGAGTCATGTCCTTGAGCATTTACCGAACCCGCTAGTTTTTTTAAATCATGCTTACAAGCTTTTAAAAACACAAGGTATTATATTTATAGAAGTCCCCCTTGAAATCCACATTCCTGCAATTCGGAGTCAGGGAGATTTCAGACATCTATATTTTTTCACTAAATATACTTTGAAAAGATTTCTCTTGAACAGCGGTTTTTCAATCCTTAAATGTTATATGGCATATGACACAATTGGTGTCAGTAAAATTCCTGTCATTAAGGCGATCGGTATCAAGGGAATAGAAGCGCCGGATATTAAGTCGATATCATTTTGCTTCTCCAAATTATTCTTAATGTTGGAAATGCTTAATCCGCTGCCCTGGTTTTATAGAGTAAGAAATAAAGTTATTCAGAGGAATTAAATTTAGATAACGATACTTTTCATTTTTTCAGGTTCTTATGGGAAGGGCATAGGTGAAAAATGTTTAAAACACCCTCCCCTCAATCCCCTCCCATCAATGGAGGGGAAGTAAAGTTCTCACGCTGCCACAGAGATGTCAGAAGCACCATTTATTAAATACTCTTAGAAATGAATACAAAGCAATGGCCAGTTAATGATTTTCAAGAATGATCTTTTAAAGGTAATAAAGCACTCAGATATAGTATCTCTTCATTATGGGACCTTAGCAACAAACTTTGTACTTCAAATAATCCTGCTTAAATTTATTAATAGTAATTCTTTTGGGATTTATGTAATTGCAAGCTCGATAAAAGATATAATATTAACAGTAATTTCGTTGAATTTAGGTACTGCATTTATTCAAAGAAAAGGTGATGAAACACAATTATTTGCAACGGCCTTTTGGTTATCAGCAGCTAATTTTGTTTTTATAATATGTGTTCTTACAGGAAGCTATTTCATTCTAAAACTTACGAGTTTTTATGACATAAATATTATAAACATTTTTTTGATACTCGGAATGGTTAGTGCCTTTCAATCAATGAGTTCAATAGTATATTCTCGACTTGAAAAAGAAGAGAGATTTAACGTTAACTCGGTCTTGAATTTAGGGGTAAGCATATTTGTTGGTATGATAACTTTAATTTTAGCTTACTCCGGGTATCAGATTTATGCCTTGGTTATTAGAGACATAACAACCACTTTTATATCATTTTCAATTTATTCGATCATCTTATTTAAGAACTACGGCGTTGAGTCAGTTAGCTATTCCTATGTTTCTAAAGATTATGCTCGCAGCCTTCTGACTTATTCATATAAAACAATATTGGCACGTATATCAGAAACAATATTTTATCGTCTTGATATCCTTATCTTAGGAAAAATATTTGATAAGGGCACTGTTGGACTTTATGACAGGGCAAAATATTTTGCAGCGTTCAGTCAGACATTTATTGGTACACTGGCGCAGCGGGTTTTATTTGTGAAGTATGCAAAAAATGATCTGATAAGCGCGGAAAGCTTATTTTTAAGAATGACAAAATTTATATTTGCTGCATCTATTTTATTATATTCAGTTTTTTATGTTTTCCTATACTTAATGACTAATTATTTCATGAAGGATTGGAGTCTAATAACACAATATTACCTTTATTTTCTTCTTTTTAGTTGTATATATCCTGTTTCAGAAAACTTGAAGATATACTTTTTTTCAAGAGACAATATTTATAAATCTATTTTTCTCTTAAGGATTATGCCAATAATAATGCTTATTGCAACCGGTCTAATTTATTATTTATTTCCATTAAAAGCAGTGTATATGGCTTTGTTTTTTAGTTTATCTATATCGTTACCTTCAGTAATGGCTATTTACAGAGAGCTTCATAATAAGTGATGAATATTTTTATTTCAACTCCTACCAAAATGATTTTTCGTTCAACTGACGCAATGTATTTAGAAAAACATTTCACACAGTTATCAAATGATTATAAGATCAATTTTATATTCAATAATTCCATCTATTCTATTTTTAAACTTAATACAAAATACATTGTTTCAAGATTGTTTGGTATGTTTAATTTGAATCGAATGATGTGGGATAATATGAAGGTGCCATGTTCAATAAATGCTGATTTAGTTTTTTCTTATATTGCTTTTCCTAAAAACAATTTAAAATTTCCCATAGTTTGGGCGGATTCCTTTGCACCAATTGAATTTAAAAAAGATTACAGGGAATGGCAGGGGAAAATGATAAAAGAGAGACGTCATTCTGTCGAACGAGCTTCAGCAATAGTTACATCTCCGGAGATTAGCGTTGAATATTTTTGTAATATGTTCCCGTTTGCGTCATCGAAGGTCTATAATATCCCCTATTTTTTGCCATATCTCGATCCGGTAGGGATAGAGGAAATAGATTCCAAATTTGATAACATTGGAAAAATAAAGATGATTTTTGTCGGCAAGGGAGCTAAGAGAAAAGGGTTAGATACAATCATAGACGCTTTTAATAGGTTAAGTTTTCACGAAAAATCTTGTTTTGATATTACAGTGGTATCCAGCATGATAGACGGAAAGTTAAATATACCCCCCGAATTTAAATATTATAGTTTTGTGGATGATGTTATATCAGAGATCAAAAAAAATCATATCCTTATGTTGCCTACAAAAAGTGAATCTTACGGGCTTGTGCTTCAAGAGGCTATGGCATTAGGCTGTGCGATAATCACGACTAATGCTCCTATACAAAAGAGTCTTGTAGGAGAAAGCGGAGGCATTTTTATAAATCCATTTGATCACAATGGGTTAAATAACTCCTTTAAAAAAATATTAAAAAATAAAGGAATTTTAAAGCCATTGGCAATTGCTAATTTACATAGATTCAATAGAGTTTATCACCCAAAAGTAGTAGGAGAAAAGTATTATAATCTGTTTATGAAGATATTAAAATAACTGCCTATCTTCAGGGAAGCCAATTCCCGAATCAATGCGCTCGTCCTCGATATATCGTGAAATGTACTTTGATATGGAAAACATTTCCCGCTGTTGTTTCCCACCTTGAGAGTGGAACAGATATTGAATCGAAAATGATATTATTCTAAATAACAATTTCGCAAGGTTGCAAAGAAATACAATAAAATGACATATATAATTTTTGGAACAGAAGAATGTTGACTTACTATGTATTGGGGATAATAGGGTTATTATTTGCTGTTGGCACATATTTCTTCTGTCATTGGCGGTGGCCCAAGCTATCTGTAATGGATCTGCTTGTTCTGTCGTACGGCATCTCGTTCGGGGCACACAGTGTAGTGGAGGCATTTATCCAGCAAAACTTTATTATCACTATGGGGTTAGATCCGATAGTAACTTTAATAGTCATGTTCCATGCTGCTATATCAACAGCGATTATCTGGATAGTTCTCAGATCAATACATCAGAAAAACCAGCAAGCGCTTAGGCTGCGTTACATGGTTAAGAATTGGGGGAAAACCGGCGAAGCTCAACAGATTTTCCTTCTGATTGCTATTATAGTCCCGATGGCCTACGGGATTTTTAAAGTTGGTCTAATTGGTTATCTTCGATTTGGGGTCATGGATTATTATGAAATAGCGACGTATTCTCCATACTGGTATACTGCTTTGTGGCCCTTTCTTCCGGTTCTGATATACTCAGTAGCATTAAGTGCAGTTGCAAAAATATCATATAGACGTAGTAATGCAGTGACATGGATCATTCTTTTGGTAGCCTTTCTCTTGTGTGTGATCTATGGTCGGCGACCAGTTTTTTATTTAATCCTTTTGTCAGGAATTATCTGGTATTTTCCTCGCGGCAATTTGTTCACTTTGAAGAAATCGAAATTTTTTATTCTGCTAATCTGTGTCATTATTATTTTTAGCAATATCTATCAAACATATCGTCAGGATATTTTATCAGCGTCCATTAATCTTGTGGAATCCTGGGGTGACATGTCAGCTACCATGTTGAATCTTCAGGAAAGAATAGGCCCCTGGTATTTAAACTACCGTATTATTGACTCCGACAGTATGCCGATGTATGGAGCTTTTTTCCTGAATTCAATGAAAAACTCAATTCCCCGTCTTTTCTGGCCCGGCAAGGTGGTCTATGATGAGGATGTTATGCTCGCTGACCATTATAGTTTACCGCCTATTGATTACCCGAATAATCCTTTATCTACTATATTGGCTGACTTTGGAATTCTCTCTGCCTTTATAATCCCGTTGTTTTATTTATTTGTTTACATATCCGCAGCTTACTTTTTAAATAAGTTCAGGAGATACCCTCTCTTGTATCTAGTCCTTTCGGTAATGCTTCTGCAATTCATTATCAACTTTGAGTCATCATTTTACGCTGAAATTTTTGGACTTTACAGGTATGGATCTGTTGTTGTTATCTTATATTTTATGGGTTGGTTTCTACTTAAATATTTTAAACTGATAGTTAAGGAAGCGTTGAAAATTAACAATATTGAGGGAAAAGTAAAGGTTTAATAGTTTTAGTTTAATACTCATGACGACGTGGTCTTATCTGTCTGAAAAAAAATTAAATTCATAAGTTTGGAAGAGATTAAAATTGCAATAGAATGGGATACATCAAATTAATAATACTTTCATGAAAATATTACACGTCATCCCAAGTCTAAGTGACCAATTGGACGGCCCGGCAAATGCCATAGGTAAGATGTGTAGCAATTTAAAGGCAAAAGGTCTGGACATCACTATTTATACGACCGATTTGCATCCGATAAATTATAACCGGATGAATGGTTTGGATTTGAGAGTTTTTAAGACTTTTAAGAATAATAACTATTGTTTTAGTAGGGGGTTATGGCATGCGATCAAAAAAAACATAGAACATTATGATCTCATCCATATTCATGCCTTATGGGTTTTCCCCACGACAATAGCTGCAAGTATAGCCAGGAAAAAAAAGCTCCCCTACATAATAAGAACTTGCGGTATGCTGGATCACTACAGCATTTACCACAACAGGCTAAAGGGCATCAAAAAACTTCTCTATTTTAATTCATTTGAAAGAAGGAATCTGAACCGGGCATCTGCGGTACATTTTACTTCACTCGATGAACAAAGCAGAACAAGACATATGAATATCAAGGCGCTGTCTATGGTGCTGCCAGTTGGAATTGAAAAAACAGATTTTCTTAGCCTTCCATCCAAGGGTAATTTTAAAAATAAATATCAGTTTTTGAAGGGGAAGAAAATAATTCTTTTCTTGAGTCGTATTCATTATAAAAAGGGATTAGAAATATTACTTGATGCTTATAAAAAAGTATTAGACAAAACTGATGAAGCCTTCCTGGTTATTGCAGGACCTGATAATGAAGGTTATAAAAGTATTTTAGAGAAGAAAATAGAATCTCTGCATTTAAATGACAAGGTATTATTCACTGGCTTAGTAGGAGGCAAAGACAAAATGGAAATACTCGCTGACGCTGATGTCTTTTGTCTGCCTTCTTTTCAGGAAAACTTCGGCATAGCGGTTGCTGAGGCCATGGCTGCAGGGCTCCCTGTTGTGATAAGCGATCAGGTAAACATCCATTCCGAGATATCACAGGCAAATGCAGGGATAGTCACGAGATGCGATGCGGATGAAGTTGCCGGGGGAATATTGAAAATATTAAATAATGATTCTTTGAGGGCAGAAATGGGGCAGAATGCCAGAAAACTGGTATTTGATAAATTTACGTGGGATAAGATAGCGGATGAGATGGTTGAGAGTTATAAGAAGATCATTGAAGAGCATAGAAAAAAGATGGATTAAAAACTGTTTCATTAGTTTGATTGGTTTCATTGGTTGAGTTAGTTAACTAATAAAACCAATAGAACCAATTGAACAAATAGAACTAAAGAATTATGAAATTACTATTAATTAAACCGCCGATCACTTATTACAAGACGGAATCTGAGTATTCCCCTTATGAACCGCTGGGGTTGATGTATCTTGCATCATATCTCAGGGAGTATAGCTCTGATGTTGAGGTCAAGATTCTTGACGCGTCAGCACGCCCCGATCTAACAAGATGGGAGGGCGATTTTTTCAAAGTTGGACATACTGATGAGATGATTACAAAAGCCATTGCTGATTATCAGCCTGATATAGTTGGCATCTCATCAATGTTCACCATCAATTCAAAAGGAGTTCATGATACAGCTAAACTTGTGAAGCAATCAGACCGCCGGATTCCTGTTATCGTGGGCGGAGCCCATGCCTCTGCTTTTCCCGAATGGGTATTAAAAGATGAGAATATTGATATTGTTGTAACAGGAGAAGGGGAAGAGACGTTGCTCGATATTGTGAATCGTTTAAAGACTGAAAAACCCATTTACGATTTAACTGGATTAGCTTACAGGGATAATGGCACCGTTAAGTCGACCGGCTTGCGTGAGTTTATAAAAGACCTCGATACAGTGCCGCCTCCTGCAAGGGATCTGGTAGATATGAATGTTTATTTTTATGAAAAGTATAACTATTCGCATTCAATGTCGCCTCCGAGGTCCACTGTCGTCTCAAGCAGGGGATGTCCCTACAGATGTATCTTCTGTTCTATTCATTCTTTGTGGCGTCACTCATACAGGATGCGGAGCCCTCAAAATGTTGTAGATGAAATAGAGACGCTTGTCAGGGATTACGGGGTTAGAGAAATAGCTTTTTTCGATGATAACCTGTCTGTTTCTAAAAAAAGGATGATTGAGATATGTGATGAAATAATTCGGAGAAAGCTGAATATAAAATGGTGTACCCCCAATGGCATTGCTATATGGACACTGGATAAAGAAGTGGTGTTAAAGATGAGAGAAAGTGGGTGCTATAAATTAACCTTTGGAATAGAGACCGGCTCACTCGCTACACAAAAATTTATCAGGAAATCACATATCGACCTTGAGAAGTCAAAGGAGCTTATAAAGTACTGCAATAAAATCGGGATATGGACACATTCTCCCTTTATTATTGGATTTCCTTATGAAACAGAGAAAGATATCATGGATACAATTGATTATGCTTTAAACTGTGGGATAGATATGGCGACTTTCTTTATAGCCACTCCCTATCCAGGGACAGAGATGTACGATATATACCGCCAGGAAAATTTACTTCCCGACCTTGGTGATGAAAAATCACTTGCATGGCTTGGAGCCGTTGGCAGATCTATGTGCAATACAAAACATTTCACAAGTAAACAGATAGAAGACTTTATATCCATGGCACAAAGGAAAGTATTTATAAAGAGAGCAATTTCCTTTCTCAACCCCCTGAAGATATTACCAAAAATTATGGGGAAGGATGAATTTAAATATTTTTCCAGACAGGTGGTTTCTTATTCCAAAAGACTGTCTAAGAGTTTATTGCGATGAGCGTCCCTCTTTCAGTCATTATCCTGACCTATAACGAAGAACAGAACATCAGGAACTGCCTCGAAAGCGTGAAAGACCTGTCCGATCAAATTTTCATTGTTGATTCATACTCAACTGACAAGACATTAGAGATAGCACGAGAATACACTAACAATATTTATCAGAATCCATTCATAGATCAAGCAAGACAGTTTAACTGGGCTCTTGATAATCTGCCTATTAAGACGGAATGGATCATGCGGCTTGATGCCGATGAAAGACTTACCCCGGAGTTGCATAATGAAATTGTGAGAAAGATTCCTGATATGCCAGAAGTCGTTACAGGTCTTTATATGAAAAGACAGGTATATTTCATGGGACGATGGATGAAACATGGAGGATATTATCCGATCTGGCTCTTGAGAATATTCAGAAAAGGGAAAGCAATATGTGAGCAGAAGAACATGGATGAGCATATAGTGGTTTTGGAAGGGAAAACAGAAAACCTCGCAAACGATATCATCGATGAAAATCATAAGGGCCTCTCTTTCTGGGTTGATAAGCATAACAAATTTGCCTCAAGAGAGATGATGGAAATAATGAAATCAGGAAAAGAGGAAAAGGGTCAAACCATAAAACCAAATCTGCTTGGTCATGCAGTACAGAGAAAGAGATGGCTCAAAAAAAACCTTTACCTGAAACTTCCATTATTACTTAGGTCGTTCTTTTATTACATCTACCGCTACTTCTTCAAACTCGGCTTCCTTGACGGCAAGGAAGGCCTGATCTTCCACTTCCTCCAGGGTTTCTGGTACCGCTTCCTGGTAGATGCGAAGATATATGAAATGAAGAAAAGCGAAGCAAGTATAGAAAGTCTGCTAATACCCTCTAAATCCCATTTTGTTCAAATTAAGAAACCAGTTGTTATCCTTGAAACATTAGAATCGAATTCAAACCTCAACGCTCTAAAGAAACAATTCAGCAATGCCTTCACCAGACTTTCCATCGCTGATGACTTTAACAAGGCTAATTCTGTCTTTATCAAGCCGAACCTTGGTTACCCGGTATACAAAAAAGGAGTGACAACAAGAAAAGAATTTATCGAGGGACTTATCGCAGCTTTGAGAGAGATCAACAACAAAACGATGATCTATATCGGTGAAGGTGAAGGCGGGTATAACAGTTTTTCAATGAACGAGGCTTTTAAGAATATGGGGTTTTATGATCTTGAAAAGAAATATCCGAATGTCAGGATAATTAATCTTTCTAAAACTCCATCACAGGATGTTGCAATAAATACTCCGAAAGGAACATGCAATTTAGATCTTCCTAAGATATTTTTTGAAGAGATAGATTTTTCGATAAGCTGCCCTGTACCAAAGGTGCACTGTATGACAGGGGTTTCTCTTTCATACAAAAATCAGTGGGGGTGTCTGCCTGATGCCATGAGGCTGAAGGATCATTATATCCTTGATCATATAGTTTCCAAGATATCACATATCCTTAAGTTTAAATACGCATTCCTAGACGGTAAATACGGATTAAATATTAACGGACCTATGGTTGGTGATCCGGTTGAGGTTAACTGGTTTGCCGCCTCCAATTCTCTCGGTGCCTTCGATACGGTGGTCTCAGAAATGATGGGATTTGATTGGAGAGAGATCAAGCATTTAATGGTGACTTCAGACTATGGCTTTATCCCGAAAAGAGAGGATATAAGTATTATCGGAGATATAGGATCTTTGAAAAAGCAATTTGTTTTAAAGAGAGATTTCTGGAATTACCCGGCACTGGCTGCTTTTAATTCAAAGAAAATAACACATTTGGTTTACTTTTCAAGATTGGCAAAACTGCTTCATGATATTATGTACACCTTTAGAAAAAGACCGATTGAAGATAAGGATTAGGGATTAAGGGATAAGGGGGATGAAACTTCTCAGTGTAACTCCATTATATTGGCCTGCTGTTCATCTTGGCGGGCTCGCGGTTTCTGTGAATAGTTTAAATAAAGCTCTTGCAAAAAAAGGAGTTAATGTAACCGTATATACCTCTAATACGGGGTTAAACGGAAAAACACCGGTTAATCAGGAAATAAATTTCGACGGGATCAATGTAACCTACTTCAGGGCTTCTTATCTCTTTGATTTTGTCGGTGATACAGGATGGCAGTTTTCAGGGGAGATGACAAAAGCAATTAAGAGAACAATTAAAAACTTTGATATTGTCCATATTAATGGGATCTGGAGTTATCCCGCAGCAGTTACAGCTCATTATTGCAGGAAATACGAAAAGCCATACGTTATTTCTCCTCATGGGATGCTTTTTGCCTATACGCTCGCCAGAAAGGCATGGAAAAAGTGGCCTTACTATACAGCATTAACAAAAAGAGATTTAAGAAATGCTTCTGCCCTTCATTTTCTTACCGATTCAGAAAAGAGCAAAGTTCACCAATCCATATCTATAGGAACCCGTTCATTTATCGTTCCTGTCGGGGTCGAGACATCGGAGTTTGATCAGTTGTCATCAGAAGATAATTTAAGAGATAGATATCCGCAACTCAAAGACAAAAAAATAATACTTTTCTTCGGCAGAATTAGCTGGAAAAAAGGATTAGATATATTAGTGGCCGCATTTAATAAACTTGTAAAGAGCAGAAAAGATGTTCACTTGTTAATCGCGGGTCCTGACGAAGGTGGATATAGTAAAAAAATTAAGAAATTGATCGAGGATAACGGAATATCTGAACATGTAACATTTACCGGAGCCCTAATGGGCAAAGAAAAGGCAGAGGCGTTCAAAAAAAGCGATATCTTTGTTCTCCCCTCTTATTCCGAAGCTCTTAGTACATCCATGTTAGAGGCAATGTATTGCGGCCTTCCAGTGATAGTAAGCGATCAGAGCGATTTCCCCGAGATCATCCAATATAATGCTGGTAAAGTAATCCCCTGTGATAACAACTTTCTTGCGCGGGCGATGGAAGAATTGATTGATGATAAAGAACAAAGAATAAGAATGGGAGAGAATGGGAGAAGATTAGTTATTGAAAAATTCACATGGGATAATATAACGGAAGAAATGATCAAAAATTATCGGCGAATAATTCAAGAGCATAGGAAACAGTTGAGTTAATAAAAGGGTTTATTGGTTGAAAAGACTGTTGGATTGGTTAAGAGGTTATTAACAAATAAAACCAATTCAACTAAATAGAACTAATAAAACAGGTTTTGATTAAATGAATATTTTAGGTTTAAACGCATATCACGGCGACTCCTCGGCCTGTATTATAGTTGACGGCAAATTAATCGCTGCGGTTGAAGAAGAAAGATTCACCAGAATAAAACACTGGGCGGGATTGCCTGTGCAATCGATTAAGTATTGTTTACAGGAATCAGGGGTCAGGTTACAGGATGTAGACCATATTGCTATTAACCGTGATCCTAAAGCTAATTTCATGAAGAAGGCGTTATTTGCC
>JAGVGM010000158.1 GCA_020057065.1 Thermodesulfovibrionia bacterium | reverse complement strand
TGTGCTGCTAAAGATTTAAGGAGATTTAACCGAACAGCTTATTAAGATGCTGTTATCAATTATTTTATTTTTCGCAGTGTTACTTATTCCAGGTTTTAACCTGAATGCCGGTACTGATCATGGCGCTGCGGATATCCCCGCAATTCCATTCGAACATGGAGAAGTCGTCTTCAGTTGTAATGAAAGAAGTCCCAATCAGATCTACATCATAGGAATGAGCCACAGGGATACGTTTACCGGTGCAAACGGCAGTAACACGGTGAGATCACAGATTGAAGTTTACAGAACAGGAGAATGGTTGATCCAAAAAATGGGATTGGAGCTTCTTTTGCCGGAGGGCTTTTTTTTAAAAGAGGCTTCAGATGAAAAAGGGAATTTAATCAAAACTGCTGCATCAGACAATGGCAAAAGAGTAGCGTTTGATATAAAAACACTTGAGGAAAAACTGGAGAATGACAACTCTTATATCAATGCAGAGATGTTATTAATGGAGAGCCATAGTATTGAAAGTCAGCAGGTTGAGGATATAGATCTGTACAATTCAGTTAGAGAAAAAATCAGCCTGTTAGAAAAGTTCGGGAATGACACATATGAATCCCTTTTTATAAAGTCCGGCCTTGATTATCTTCAGGAAAGAAGGACTGCGGCAATGCTTCAAAAGATACCGGAGGTAATTGAAGGCGAGTACAGGGAGGGAAGGATTAAAAACAAAAAAGCCATTTTTACCATAGGGATGAGTCATATCTCCGAAATAATTAAATATTTGAAGCAAAATAAGATAGAAATTTATTCACCTGCATTTACCCCATATGATGATTATTTGTCAGGGGTGAATTTACTGGAAAATGATTTTGGCGTTACAATAATTATTCCGAGGATCCTGGCGGATAACCGGGAACTGTTAAAGCTAACCAGATTAGACGGCATTCATTAGAGTTTGTTTATATGCTCTTTTTGTCTGTCATTCCCGGGGTTTTTTCAGGAATCTATCCTTATGTTTAGTGGATTCCCGCTTCTGACATATCAGGGAATTTTTCTTGGCCGTTTAAGTGAGGGTTTCTGACAGGCTTGGTTTTGGGGATGCCCAGTCGTTGCATCCTCGATTCAGGCGTCTTTGGATTGATGTCTAAAATCTCTGCTGCACCGTCCTTGCCGCTTGCCTGCCAAATATTATTTTGCTATTTCGGCAAGGTGAAGCTAAAGGTACTGCCCTTGGCAGGTATGCTTTCAGCCCATATCCATCCTCCATGTCCTTCTATTATTGCTTTGGCAATGGACAAACCAAGCCCCGAACCCTTTGAGTTCCCCGCACGGTAGAATGCATCAAATATATAAGGCAGATGATCTTCCGGTATTCCTATGCCTGTATCTTTAACAGAGACAAGTATTTCATTGCTTTTGTCTGATATTTTGATTGTTACAGCTCCTCCCGGATCGGTATATTTTATTGCATTGACAAGAAGATTTCTGAGCACGCGATTTACCATGGCAGCATCTGCATTAACTATGGGAGTTATTGTATCCGGGGGTTCAAGACCTATAATGATTTCTTTATTTTCAGCCTCCACTTTTTCCGCTTTAATATTTTTCCGGATTTCCTCTTCTATGTTAAATGGAGCGTAAACAGGCTTATATTCTATTGCTTCAAATCTCGAAAACTGCAGAAAATCTGATATTAATTCTGATAATTTACTAAGCTCACTATGGATAATTTCAAGGTGGTTTTGTTGCTCTTTCGTCAGTGCCCCTGCCTTGCCCCGGATGAGTCTCGACAGAAAACCTTCCGATGTTACCGCAGGGTTTTTCATGTCATGTGCAAACATGGAAAGCATATTCTTTCGTTCTCTTTCCAGCTTTCTGAATTTTGTAATGTCTTCAATAGCAAGGAGTATCTTCTGAGAACATTTTTCTTTGTGAATGATACGGCGGGCATTGAGAAGCATTATTTTGTGTCCTATGTTTGAAAATATATGCTCAACTTCATAGTCATCGAACTTGTTGTTTTTGGGAAGAATATCTTCAAGCAACGTCCGAAGCCTGGGAATATCCCACTGCCGGTTTCCGAGGTCATATATAAGATTACCTATAGTCTCCTCAGGCGTTACCCTGAATGAATTATAAAAGCTGCGGTTTGCTGAAATGACCCTCAAGTCTGAATCCAGTACAATAAGGGGTTCACGTACTGTCTCTACAATATCTTCAAACATATTAATGCCTCCACTATTGCTTAACCCTTGACATGCCTCCCATCGTCAATGCTCCGTTGGCAGATAAAAATGGGGACAGAATATCAGGTATTCTTATTTTTTCTTTGGATGCCCAGTCGTTGCATCCGCGATTCAAGCGTCTTTGGATTGATGCCTAAAATCTCTGCTGCACCGCCCTTGCCGCTTACCCGCCATCCGGTGGTGTTCAGAGTCTCGATAATATGCCGTTTCTCTGCCTTTTCGAGAGTCCAGGACGGGTCTGCATCTAACTGCGCAATCTTTGGTACATCCAAATGCAGCACAGATCCGGTGGTGATGATCATTGCACGCTCGGTAATATTCCTCAGTTCCCTTACGTTGCCAGGCCAGGGATAGGCTTGCAGGGCTTCAACGCTTTTCTGCGGTATTGATTCGATCCGCTTGCCCATCCTCTTGCTGAAATCCTGTACAAAAGACCATACGAGCGGCAGTATATCTTCCTTGCGCTCACGAAGAGGCGGCACGGCAATCTGAAAAACGTTCAGGCGGTAGTAAAGGTCTTCCCGGAACCGGCCCTCAGATACAGCCTTGCCAAGATCGCAGTTCGTCGCCGAAATGATTCTGACATTGACCTTCACGGTCAGGGGGCTGCCCAGACGCTCAAACTCACCACTCTCCAGTACCCGAAGCAGCTTGGCCTGGAGTTCCAGCGGCAGGGAGTCGATCTCATCCAGGAAAATCGTTGAAGAGTCCGCAAGCTCAAAACGGCCTATTTGCTTCGACAGCGAGCCGGTAAAAGCGCCCTTTTCGCGGCCGAACAATTCGCTTTCGATCAGGGTCGGCGGCAGGGCGGCACAGTTGACTTTGATCATGAGCCGTCCTTTGCGGGAACTCAGGTTATGGATAGCA
>JAGVGM010000064.1 GCA_020057065.1 Thermodesulfovibrionia bacterium | reverse complement strand
GGCAAATAACGCCTTCTTCATGAAATTAGCTTTAGGATCACGGTTAATAGCAATATGGTCTACATCCTGTAACCTGACCCCTGATTCCTGTAAACAATATTGTATTGATTGCACCGGCAACCCGGCCCAGTGCTTTATCCTTGTAAAGCGCTCCTCCTCAACAGCGGCTATTAACTTGCCGTCAACTACTATGCAGGCTGAAGAGTCGCCGTGATATGCGTTTAAACCGAGGATGATCATTTAATAGGTTATAGGTAATGGGTTATGGGATACGGATTAAGGGTTAAGGATTATTATCAAGGCAAGTTTTTCTTGATATGTCCTGAAACGAAGGTCAAAAACTCTTTAAAAGCATCTTCAGGATTATCCGGCATGTTGCTTGAAATTACTGCATCTTCCGAGCCATTGTGAAAATGCTTCGGAAAGGTAGAAATATTTTCCCATTTCTTGTGCGGGGCATTGTCATGACGGTATACTTTGTTGTTCACTAACCGTCTGTCCCAGTGATAGGAATATTTATCTTTTACAGAATAATAAATATCCACAAAACTCCCATCACATATATAAAGACGCAATTTCCAGGGAATATTAGACTGAGAATAAAACAATTCACCTGATTCAACAATTGTTTTAAATTCTGTGACAGCGATATTAAGAAGATTCTTGTATAGACTCAGTATCTCGATCAATTATTGCAATAGCTGCCTCTAAATTCTCAACCAACGTCAGATCTTCCCATGCAGGATGTTCGGCAACTGTCCCCTCTTTTATCTTTTTATCAAGTTCATCTGCAGATGAAACACCGTATCTTGAAAGCACATCCAGCCTCTCAATCATGATTTTTCTTTTTTTCTCGCGCAACAAGGCAAGCAGGCTTGATGCAGTAAGTTTATCTAAACTAACACCGGTATCTTCAGCAACTTTTCTAAGAATATTTTCAGTCAAAGGCATTTCTCTTTTCTCCTGATACCAACAATCTGTTTATTAATTATATCACAACCCGGAGAACTACCGTATATTTTTCTTCTGTCATTTTTCTTCAACTGCTGCGATCAATTTGCCGTCAACTACTATGCAGGCAGAAGAGTCGCCGTGATATGCGTTTAAACCGAGAATAACCATATAATAACAACTTGTTCTATTTGTTCTGTTGGTTCCAAAGGATTAAGGATTAACTGCTAAGGATATTTTCAGTTAATGGCATCTTTTTGTTCCTCGCTATAACTGCAATCTATTTAATTTAATTATTTCACAAGTCCGGAAATCCTTGCCGATGAATCATCGTAATTATCGAAGAAACTATATTGCACCTGAATAAATTTGATTGAATATTATGGTAAGATTTTTGAAGAAATAATGCTTAATTTACTACCCAACCTCTACTCCAACCAGCCTTGAGGAAATTTTGGGAAAGACCTGTTTTATTTTTACATAAAGTACTGTTCCGCCTTCAGCTTCAATATCTTTTGCCATTTTAATATTATATTCTCTCAGTTCAGGATCAAATTCCGGTAAGAAAATTATCACCTTTTCTTCAGCTAAAAGTTCATCTATTTCAGGATGTTCAAGTAAATATTTGCTGAATTCCATGCTCAGTTCAGAATTTTTAATAAAAAACTCTTCCATCTGATTCTTCATGCTAAACACTTCCTAAGAAAGCTTTCTTGTAAATTCTCCAGTTGGATTTAATATCATATTCAGCAAAGGTTAATGCTTCATTGTAGTCTTTAGTAAACATTGGCGTTTTCTGTTTATTACCCTTTATATCTAAAAGATCACGATGAGCAAATCCATGCTGTGAATCATATCTTACCACAGTTAACCATTCTCCCTCAAATTTTGTTTCATATTGAACGGTAAAGCTGAGCACATTGCCCTTATACCTGATATGGCGGTGACGGTACCGGTCATCAGAAGTCAGCATTGATATGAATTTAACTTCTTTCAGCATAAATATATCAGTTTTGTATTAATTGAATGATTCTATTGCCGGGTGATTTCTCCAAAAATGTCCCCTCGGAAAGCAATATTATAACACAATAAAACCAATCAAACGCATGAAACCAATTTATCAGGAAGGATGTATCAGGAACAGCCTTTTGCCTCAATTGAGCCCCTGAAATTTGAATTTCCCTCCTGTCTGTTCAATAAACTTCCTCATCTTTTCCTGGTATATGACATCGGAAAGCGCTGATTCAATTGTTTCCGTTTCTGTTTTAGCCCCTAAAATCTTTTGCGCATCCTTAATAAGATCCAGGTTCAGCCTGAAATGTTTAGCTACCTTTTTTACTGCAGTCTGCATAATAACCTCCCTTAAAACTAATGTAACAAACATGCATTCATATATACAATTTATAAAAATATGGCTACAAAGTCAAGGAGCGGATGCCCGATAAAGGCCCTCGGGCATGACAGACAAAGACCGACAGTTTATAAAACCAATTCAACCAATTGAACTAATCCAACTAATGAAACCTTTATTTTCTAAAAAACTGCGGGATCTTACATAAATTTTTCAGCAATATAGTATAAACCCCGCCATCAAGACCATTCACCTTCCACGCCTTATAATCTTCAGAGCTTTTTATAAGCAGATTTTTCAGGCTTCTGTTACTCTTGCCTCCGATCCTCATTTTTACGAGTACCTCGGGGATGTAATGAGTTGATATCTTATTTCTTTCCAGAAATCTCAGCATAAGTTCATAGTCAGCGGCGATCTTAAAATCAGTATTGAAATGTCCGTGCTCGTCGTATATTTCTCTTTTCACAAAAAATGTCGGATGCGGAGGCATCCATCCTTTCTTGAATAATCCATCTGTGTAATAACAGGATCTCCAGTGCCGGAATATTTTATTAATGTCTTTTCTGTGAACATACTGGAGATCTCCATAGCAGCTATCTGTGTTGCAGTTCATGATACGGGAAACAACCCAATCGATCACCATGCCATGAGCATACATGTCATCAGCATGCAGAAACCCAATGATGTCACCGGCAGACATCTTCAATCCTTTATTCAAGGCATGATAAATCCCATTGTCAGGTTCACTGGTAAACTTTGCTATTCTGTCCTGATACTTTTTTACAATCTCAACCGTCCCATCAGACGAACCGCCATCCACAACGATATATTCAATATCCTCGTATTTCTGGTTTATTACACTTCGGATAGAATCTTCGATAGTGTCACGGTTGTTTAAAACTGCTGTAATAATAGAAACTTTCATTTTAACGTAAGTGAACAGTAATCAGTAGACAGTAGACAGAATAAAGGGATCAGTAGGCAGTAGACAGTAAGCAGAACCTGTTCTCTGTCTACTGCCTACTGTACACTGACCACTGTCTACTTAATCCTGTCTACTGCTTACTGCCTACTGTTTACTGTTTCCTTTTAATTATATAATTCCCCATAACGAGTAAATCCATCTTCGTCCTCAAAAAACAATTAAGCGCTTCTTCAGGACGACATACTATCGGCTCATTTTCATTAAATGAAGTATTGAGCAAGACCGGAATACCTGTGATCTTTCTGAACTCTTCGATCAGTTGCCAGTATATAGGATTATCTTCCTTCCTCACGGTC
>JAGVGM010000304.1 GCA_020057065.1 Thermodesulfovibrionia bacterium | reverse complement strand
TGGATCGGCTTGCAGACCGATTACGATACAGCGCAAGCCAAAGACGCCCTCTCTGATGTGTTGTCGCGCATTCATCGTTTCGAGCCTGTTCATGTTTAGTCCCGTAGCATAACCCGTCATACGGTGGACGCTTGGCGGCTGCCGTGTAAGATTGAAATAATTTTGTTAATCGGAGAAGCCGCTGTTGTTCCACTGTAGTAGACGTTATATCGGGAAGGTCTTTCATGTTGCGGATGCAGGCTTTTGCATCAAAGCAGGGGATTGTTTTATAGGTATTAGGGGGAGTTGAAGGAATCAGATAGCGTCATAACATCAAGTGCGTTATGACGCTTGAACAACCGCTGTGATACCAGTTAAACCGAATGAGAAATAAAGAGACCCACAGCCCGCTGGTGAGATCTCTGACATATTAGATAGGCTGTGATCAACAAAACAAAGGGATGGTGTTGGAATGAACAAGTTGATTGTTAACCTAGAAAATTGCTACGGGATCAAGAACCTTCATACACAGTTCGATTTCTCCCAGCAAAAGGCCTACGCTATCTATGCCCCCAATGGCGCGATGAAGTCCTCTCTGGCACAGACCTTCAAGGATATAGCTGACGCTAATGCATCCAAGGATCGTATATTCCCAGCGCGAGTGTGCATTAGAAAAATTACCGATGAAAACGGTGTTGATTTGCCTAAGGAAAGCATCTATGTCATTCGCCCCTATGACGACGGCGATATCGGCCACACGGAGAAAACTTCGACCCTGCTCGTGGATAGTAAGCTACGAAAGGAATACGAAGAACTTCACATAGAGATCGACAAATCCAAGGAAATATTCCTGAAGGCTCTAAAGGAGCAATCAGGTTCGAAAAAGGACTTGGGGAAAGAAATTTCCTCCACGTTTACCAAGAGTGATGACGAGTTCTACCGTGCACTGATCCGCGTCAAAGATGAAGTGCTGGCCCAGAAAGACGCTCCATTCGCAGGCATTTACTACGACACTATTTTTGACGAGAAGGTTCTGAGCTTTCTTGGAACCAAAGACGTCAAGACGGCGATCGAGAACTACATCAAGAAATATAATGAACTCTTAGCTGCGTCTACATATTTCAAAAAAGGCATTTTCAACTACTACAACGCTGCCACCATAGCGAAGAGCCTCGCTGACAATGGATTCTTCGATGCCAGGCACACAGTAAATTTGAATGCCGACAAGAAGCTGGAGATCACTAGCCAGAAGCAGCTTGAGGATCTAATTGCGAAGGAGAAGGAGGGCATCTCGAATGATAAGGAGCTCAGGAAGAAGTTTGCGGATATTGAAAAACTGATCCAAAAAAATGTGAATGTCAGGGGGTTCGAGGCTTACTTAGCAGAACATGAGGAAATTCTTTCAGAGCTGGCAAATATTGAGAACTTTAGGGAAAAAATTTGGAAGTCGTACTTCAAGGAACGATTTGAACTTTACAAAGATTTAATTGATAAATACCAAGCTGCTGAGAAGAGGAAGACGGAAATTGAGGAGGAAGCAAGCAAACAGCGGACTCAGTGGGAGTCGGTTATTGAGATTTTCAATAGCCGTTTTTTTGTCCCGTTCAAGCTGAGTGCAAAGAACAGAGTCTCAGTCATATTAGGTCAGGAGCCGATGCTTAGCCTCGCGTTCACCTTTGAGGACGGAGTTGACCAAGTGCCGGTAGAGAGAACCGCGTTGATGCAGGTCCTAAGCACAGGAGAGAAGAGGGCTTTCTACGTACTTAATATCATTTTTGAAGTTGAAGCTCGAAAGAAGGTGAAGCAGGAAACAGTATTTGTTGTCGATGACATCGCTGACTCATTCGATTACAAGAACAAGTACGCGATTATTCAATACCTAAAAGATATTGCCGAAGAACCGTACTTCAACCAGATCATACTAACCCACAACTTCGATTTCTTCCGCACCATAAACAGCAGATTCGTAGGCTATCCGCGTTGCCTAATGGCATTGAAGAGTAGTAATGGTATTTCGTTGGAGCAGGCAACCGGTATCAAGAACGTCTTCGCGAATGACTGGAGGCCGAATTTCTTCACTAATTCTAAAAAGAAGATTGCCTCAATCCCTTTTATTCGCAACCTCATTGAATTCACAAAAAGTGATAAAGACCCTGACTTTGTCAAACTCACGTCATTACTACACTGGAAGAGCGACTCTGCTGGTATCACTCAAAACGACCTAGATACGATTTACAACACGCTGTTTTGTACAAATGGAAAATCGCCCAATGGTGATAACCCGGTGATTGATATGATACAACACGAGGCAGGCGAATGCCTCAAAGCTTGCGATGGTATCAACTTAGAGAACAAGGTTGTCCTTTCGATTGCCATACGAATCGCTGCTGAGAAATTCATGGTGGAGAAAATTAATGATGACGCATTCGTTGCCAGTATCGACTCAAATCAAACACCCAGACTGCTGGAAAAATTCGAGAAGTTATTCAGCATTGATGCTGGCACTATCGAAACCATAAAGCGTGTGATTCTTATGACACCTGAGAACATTCACCTGAATTCGTTCATGTATGAGCCGATCTTGGATATGTCCGACGAGCACTTGAGGAAACTCTATGAAGACGTGCTGTCCCTGAAATGATACAATAGTGTTCCAAGACTGAGGATCGTCCGCGTGGCTGTTCGTTTTTGGCCTCTCCTGGCTGTGCGGTTCAGATGCGCGTGCCACCGAACAACTATTTGCAAGACGATGTGCTCCTGAACCTGAACATTAAATTTTCTATATTGTCTCTCAGCCTAAAAAAGGGGTAGAACAGTGACAGAAGGAAGTACTTTATGCCACGATTAACTGAACAGGAACAACAGGAGATATTACGCTATATTGAAGCCGACAAACCCTTGTCGGACAAGTACCGCTTTCTGCTGTTTGAGGATAAGCGCGAAGTTGAACTGGTCTGGAATGGCAAGAGCAGTGAGGTCTGCAATATCGTTCTGCCGTTTCAGGTGATCGAGCAGGTGGATGAGCCGCGTGCTGAAAAGCCAGAAGATACGGCGATGCAATTAGACATGCTTTCTATAGACAACCGGGGCCGCCAGATCAAGGGCTGGACGAACAAGCTCATCTGGGGCGACAACAAGCTGATCCTCTCATCCCTTAAGAACGGCCCGTTGCGTGAGGAGATCGAGAAACAGGGTGGCATCAAGCTGATCTACATCGACCCTCCGTTTGACGTAGGCGCGGATTTCTCCATGGACATCGAGATCGGTGGAGACACCTTCACCAAAAAGCCCAATATTTTAGAAGAAATCGCCTACCGCGACACCTGGGGCAAAGGCGCGGATTCGTTCATCTCCATGATCTACGAACGGCTGGTCCTGATGCGGGATTTGCTGGCAGAGGATGGAGGTATTTTTGTTCATTGTGACTGGAGGGTAAATAGTTTTATAAGATTAATTTTAGATGAGATATTTGGTGGGATTATGCATCTCAACGAATTAATCTGGTGTTATGAGACAGCAGGGAAAAGCAAGTCGACTTGGTCAAGAAAACATGACACGATTTATTACTACTCAAAAACAGAGAGCTATTTTTTTGACCCTACAAAATCACCAATGCCAAGGAAACGAGAAAAGCATATGCGGGTAGGTGTTAATGAAGCGGGTCGAGAATATGAAGAGAAGACAGATAGGGCAACGGGGAAAGTGTACAGGTGGTACTTTGATGAGGGAAAACTGCCTATGGATTTTTGGGTAGATGTTCCATTTATCAATTGGGAAGCAAAAGAAAGAACAGGTTATGCCACTCAGAAACCAGAAAAATTACTTGAGAGAATTATATTATCCTCCTCCAACGAAGGCGATCTCGTAGCCGATTTCTTTTGTGGATCTGGGACAACAGCAGCGGTGGCGGAGAAGCTGGGGCGCAAGTGGATCGTCAGCGATCTGGGCAAATTTGCCATCCACACCACCCGTAAGCGAATGATCGGGGTGCAGCGGCAGTTAAAGAACGATGGTAAGGACTACCGCGCCTTTGAAATTCTCAACCTTGGCAAGTACGAGCGCCAGCACTACATCGGCGTGAACCCGAACCTGCGCGAGGCGGAACAGCAGAAACAACTGGAAGAAAAGGAAGCTGCCTTCCTCGACCTGATATTGCGCGCCTACCGCGCTGAAAAGACCGAGGGTTTCAATACCTTCCACGGCAAGAAAGCCGGGCGGCTGGTGGCGGTAGGGCCGGTGAACCTGCCTGTAACACGCCTGTTCGTAGAGGAGGTCATCCTGGAATGCCGCCAGAAGCACATCACCCGTGTGGACATTCTTGGCTTTGAATTTGAGATGGGGTTGTTCCCCAATGTGCTGGACGAGGCCCGCGCAAAGGGTATTGACATAGCCCCCAAGTACATCCCCGCCGAGGTCTTTGACAAGCGGGCGGTGGAAAAGAATCAGGTGGTCTTCCACGATGTCTCCTTTATCGAGGTTAAGCCGCACATTGTAGGGGCGCATGGCAATGCGCCCGCCAAAGTGGCCGTGGAACTGACCGACTTTTCGGTCTTCTATTCGCAGGATTCGATTGCCAATGCGGAGGCAACGCTAAAGGATAATGCCAGCAAGATTGTAGTCGAAAAGGGGCAGATCGTAAAGGTGATCAAAGACAAAAACGGCATAACTAACCGGGAGGTGCTCACAAAAAAGTGGACGGACTGGATTGATTACTGGGCAGTGGATTTCAACTTTGAGAGCAAGCGCGAAATCATCCGCATACCGCGTGACAAGACAAAACAAGTCCGGATACCCGGGATGGAGCAGCCCGAACAGTTATATCTGCCGGAATATGAGGAAGTCTGGACCGGGGATTACATCTTTGAAAACGAGTGGCAGTCCTTCCGCACCAAAAAAGACCGCAAGCTGGAATTGACTAGCGTCTTCCACGAATGTCCGCCGGGGCGGCGCAAACTGGCTGTTAAGGTGGTGGACATCTTCGGCACCGACACCATGTCCATAGTGGAGGTGAGGATATGAATCTCTCTTTGTCGGAGATTTGCCATGACCAGGCAGGCTTTGAAGCATTGGTTTGCCTGCTGGCGCAAACGAAGGGTGGCTTTTTTGATGACATTGATATTAACATGAGCGCAACAGCTTGGTTTGACGCCGATATGTGTGCTGCGTTTGGTGCAATTCTTTATCGTCTTGGCGAAAACTTGAACACGGTCAAACTGAAAAACATCCGCCCAAACGTTGAAGGCATTCTGTCAAAAAATGGGTTTCTCAGTCATTATGGCAGAGAAAAGATTCCCGATAGGTGGGGAACGACAATACCCTATAAACGCTTCGACGTAAAAGATGACCGTTATTTCGCCGGCTATATTGAGACTGAATTCATACATCGTAGAGAAATGCCGGACATGTCGTCAGGGCTGTTAAAAAAATTCCGCGAAAGCATTTTTGAGATTTTCAGTAACGCTGTATTACACTCGCGGACAACTCAAGGCATTTTTAGCTGCGGACAATTTTTTCCAAAACGGAACCGTCTTGATTTTTCCGTTGCCGACCTTGGCGTTGGCATTCGCCAAAATATTCAGGATAATATCGGCCTTATCCTGACCTCCGAAGAGGCCATTGCCTGGGCCACTCAAGAGCGTAACACCACAAAAAAAGGTCCGATCCCCGGCGGGTTGGGCTTGAAATTGTTGAGGGAATTTATCGATCTGAATGGCGGATATATTCAAATCGTGTCCGACTCAGGCTATTGGCGGCGGGCAAAAGGACAAACCTCTACTGCACTTTTAAGTCACCCTTTCCCAGGCACAGTGGTCAGCATTGAAATTAATACCGCTGATACACAATCCTATGTACTTTCTTCTGAATTATCAGAAGCAGACATATTTTGAGGTAAAAATGATGAGCAATAATTTAGAAGTTTCTATATTTGAAATTGTTGGCAGCCCACTCTGCGTTGCATCCGGAGATGGACAAAAGGTGTATGACCGTCTTGCTGCTGCTTTGAAAGAAGGGCGGCGGGTCATAGTCTCATTTTACAACGTCACCACCCTGACTTCAGCATTTCTGAATGCGGCGATCGGCCAGTTATATGGTACATTCAGTGAAGAACAGATACGCACCTTGCTCAAAGTGCAGGATATGCAGGCTGATGATCTGGCGTTGTTAAAACGTGTGGTAGATACGGCCAAACTATACTTTAAAGATCCGCAAACCTTTAAACGTGTGCTTCGGGAAACAATGGAGGGCGAGGACAGTGACACATAAGGCTGAACCAATCACCAGTTATACTTTCACATCCGCAGATGAGCTACTGTTAGATACGAATGTCTGGTTACTGGTTTATGGCCCACAAAAACCAGGGGATATTAAGGTGGCCACATATTCGCAGGCACTCGCAAAGATTCTTGCCGCGCAATGCCGCATCTATATTGATGTCCTGATAGTTTCAGAATTCATTAACGCCTATGCCAGGATGAAATGGAAACTTGTTGCGCCGCATATCAATCAATTCAAGGCTTTTAGCAGAAGCCCTGATTTCAAGCCGGTTGCCCAGGATATAGCCGCCGATGTAAGGTGTGTATTGAATCACTGTTCGCGGATAGAAAATGGCTTTGAGGCATTGGACATAGTTGGATTGATTGATGAATATGCAGCGGGTGATGCCGATTTTAATGACCAGGTTATCGCGGTGCTGTGTAAAAGAAAAGGGTTGAAGCTAGTTACAGATGATGGTGATTTCAGCGGTCAGGGAATCCCAGTTTTGACAGCTAACAAACGGTTGCTGGTTTAACTATTACCTAAAAGCTGCAAGCAAGAACTTCTTTGCTGATTTAACTATTTGATGTTACAATATTTTTTAAACAACTCGCAGTTCTAAATTCGTACTGAAATGCTGAGCAATATTTCATCCCTTAGAAAGTATAACTGGCTGAAATCTAACCTGATGCAAAAGGACCTCCTAGATTGCTTGCAGATTTTAGGTATTATGCTTATGAAGGAAAGGTAGGTATCCATACCAGGTTAACAGGCATTTCACGGGAAAAAGATAAAGAGCTGATTCTCAAACATTTGAAGAAGAATAATGGCTATCGACATGATTTGCAAAGTGTCTTTCCGGAGTTAAATCCACAAGATATTTCAAACATCTTGCAAGAACTGAAACGGGAAGGGAAAATAAAGTTTTTAGGGAAACCAAGAAATGGATATTGGGTGCTTGGAAATTAGATATAAGTTAGATTTAGAACTGCATATATAAATTAAAAAGACTTAATAATCATAGTGTTACGCTATTTTAAATTAGATATAAAGTTTATTTAAGAGGCTATAAGAGACTATGGCGCTTCATCCAAACTTCCCCGAATCTCCCTACGCTATCCTTGACCCGGCAATCCGCTGGTTTCCGGCGGATGAGGCGCTGCGGGAATCCAGCATGGACAAGCTAATGCCGCCCTTGGTGCCGCAACTGCGCAAAAAGGTAAAGGAATGGCAGAACAGCAAAAGCAGCTCGAAAAAAAGGAAGCCGCATTCCTCGACCTGATCCTGCGTGCCTATCGCGCGGAAAAGACCGAGGGCTTTGCCACCTTCCACGGCAAGAAGGCCGGGCGGCTGGTGGCGGTAAAGGTGGTGGACATCTTCGGCACTGACACGATGACGATTGTGGAGGTGAACATATGAATACCGCGGTAGCTACGACGGAAGACGTCCTTGAGCGGCTCAGGGCGTTCAAGGAAAGCCGTCAGGCCGAGTACGGCTTGAGTTCTCTGGGTGTTTTTGGGTCCTTTGCGCACGGGCAGGCGCAAGAGGAAAGCGACGTGGATATCGTATTTGAAACCACTGAACCGAACCTGTTCCGCACCTCGCGCATGAAACAGGAACTGGAGGAACTCCTCGCGCGACGCGTAGATGTGGTGCGGTTGCGCGAGCGGATGAATCCGCGTCTGAAACGACGCATTCTCCAGGAGGCCCGCTATGTATGACCGACAGGGATTGATTGACCGCCTTAAGGACGTGCTGGAAGCCCTGGAGCGGATTCCGCGCCGTTCCGAATCCATTCACTCGCCTGATGATTTTCTGGCCGATGAGACGGGACTGGAACATCTTGACAGTATCTGTATGATTCTCGTGGGCGTGGGGGAGGCTTTCCGGCAGCTGGACGCGAAAACGAAAGGGAATTGGCTGATCCGTTATCCGCAAATCCCCTGGCGTGATGTGATTGGTGTACGCAATGTGATCGCTCATGGGTATTTCGATATTGATGCCGAGCAAGTATTCAATATTTGCAAAAAGGATATTCCCGAACTGATAAAGACTGTCCGTGTTATGATAAAGGACTTGCAAGATGGCGTTGCATCCTAATTTCCCCGAATCACCCTACGCTATCCTCGACCCTTCCATCCGCTGGTTTCCGGCGGATGAAGCGTTGCGGGAATCCAGTATGGATAAGCTAATGCCGCCTTTGGTGCCGCAACTGCGCAAGAAGGTGAAGGAGTGGAGGGATAACGGTTACGTCGGCGCCACCGACACCAGCCGCAGCCTGCTCAACTGGTGGTTCAACACCCCGCACCTGCTGCCACAAGCCGACCTGTCTGCGTGCGGACACGCACAGGCAGGCGGCACAATGGCCGAATTCCAGTATTACTTCGCCCAGCGCGAGGCGTTGGAGACGATCATCTATCTGTATGACGTGGCGGGGGTGCAGGACAAATTTGACCTGATGCGCTTCGACAGTTCCGGAGCGGTCTCCACCGGCATGTTTGACGAAACCTGGCGGCGCTTTGTGGTGAAAATGGCGACCGGCACGGGCAAAACCAAGGTGCTGAGCCTTGTTCTTGCATGGAGCTTTTACCACAAGCTGTATGAGCCGGAGTCACAATTGGCGCGCAACTTTCTAGTAGTTGCCCCCAACATCATAGTGCTGGATCGCATTTACAAGGATTTTCAAGGTCTTAGCATCTTCTTTGAAGACCCGGTCATTCCCGACAACGGTGTGGACGGACGCAACTGGCGCAACGATTTTCAACTGACCCTCCACCGGCAGGATGAGGTGCGCATCACCCGCCCCACAGGCAACATCTTTTTGACCAATATCCACCGCGTCTATGCCGGAGACGAGATTCCCCCATCGCCGGATGATGAAGACATGCGGGATTATTTCCTGGGCAAGCATCCCACCGGCGCGACCACCGACTCCAAAGTGGATTTGGGCATGATCGTGCGCGACATTGACGAGCTGGTGGTGCTGAACGACGAGGCGCACCACATCCACGACCCGCGCATGGCCTGGTTCAAATCCATTGAGGATATCCACAATCGCCTGAAGCAAAAAGGAACTGCGCTCTCCCTGCAAGTCGATACGACTGCTACACCCAGGCACAACAGCGGAGCCATTTTTGTTCAGACCGTAGCAGATTACCCTTTGGTGGAGGCCATCAAACAAAACGTAGTCAAACACCCTGCCGTGCCTGATCCTCCAAGCCGGGCCAAACTCGTAGAACGCCAGAGCGCAAAGTTTACCGAGAAATATGCCGACTATATTCACCTGGGCGTTATCGAATGGCGCAAGGCGTATGCCGAACACGAAAAGATGGGCATGAAGGCGATCCTGTTCGTG
>JAGVGM010000290.1 GCA_020057065.1 Thermodesulfovibrionia bacterium | reverse complement strand
TAGTGTCATTATATGTTCCTCCTGCTATTATACAGGTGGATTATATAACAAAAATAACAAATAGGCAATCTCTACCTATTTTTTTGTCGCACACCCTATAAGTTAAAACCTCTTGACAAATCCCTTGTTTTATGATTCAATTGAATCAATTGAATCATAAAGCTTCCCGTTTGAGCGGGCAGGTAGAGCTATTACCTTAAAACAGGAGAGCCTATGGAAAACTTTAATAAAGAAGTACGGAAGGCTTACATAAGAGGGCTCTTTAACCAGCAAAAAGATTATCTTCACGCTCCCGGGCAAGTTCAGCAAATTCTGACAGAACATGGATTTGATTATGTTGATCACAACTGCTGCGACGGCTTTTGTCCCGATTGCATACAGACACATAACTGTGAAGCATATGAGGAAATAAAAGAGGAGTGGATGGGATTTTATACATAGGGTTTCCAATTATTAACAATTAATATTCAGTAATTATGTGATGCTCAGCTGATGGGCAAACTAATCGGTATAGGCTTTTATCGAAAGGATCAATGGCCGCTGCTGCTTGGAACGGCTGATGATGCAGATATGATGATAAAGAAATACGATAAATGGCTGACAGGAATTGAAAGACTCATTGAAAATATGAAGACTGAAGGAATTGAAACGGTTAAGGTGGATATCGATGTTTACGAACTGCTTGCCTATTGCAGGCAGTTTAATTTTAAAAATAATGGCGAGACAAGATCTCAATTTGTTGCGGAACTTTTGAAAAACGGGCGAAATGAAAATATTGAGAATGAATTATCTGAAAAAAGCCGGCAGTGTCAGCAGCAGGCATTTCAGCTTGATGGGTCGGCGAGACGATAGCTTCCGGTTAACGCAATTTAAAGATTGCGACTACAATAAAATATAAAGATCATGATTACTTACAACATTTATAAACTTTTAAAAGAGGAACTCAAGAACGGCTCCAGCGATCTTGTTACGAGGAGATCAGGTCAGGTGATACGGGAACGGATTGAGCGTGATATTACTGAAGAAGAAAACGGAGAGGTAATAGCGCTTGATTTCTCGAAGATCGGCGTTATTGATTATTCCTGTGCGGATGAGATCGTAGCAAAACTGATTTCCCGTTTGCTTAGCGATGAGTATGGAGACAAGTATATTCAGCTGACAGGCCTTAATGTTAATCAGAAAGAAAACATAGAGGTTGCGCTTGAGAGGAAAGATTTAGCAGTGATAGCGGAGATGCGAGACGGGGTGAGGATTCTTCTTGGCGAATTGAATAATTATCTGAAAGACACGCTGTCTTTCATCGGGAAAAAGAAAAAGATCACTGCAAAAGACTTTTCTGAAGCCATGAAGCTTGAGGCGAATACAAGCGGGACCCGGTTATTGAATCTTCACAAGAAAAGACTCGTCAAGAGGATTGATGAAATACGTGACGGCGGAAGGGTGTGGGTGTATGAGAGATTGTAGGAGAATTTCCCCTCTATCAAGAGGAGATTAAGGGGTGTGTGCCCCTCTTTGGAAAAGAGGGGTTAGGGGAGATTTTAGATGAGGAAAATTGACCGGAAGGCGGATAAAGGGATGTTTAAGGGAATGAGGAAGGAAAGGTAAGGAGGTAATATGAAAAGCATTCTACTTTTGTATGATACCCAAGAAGAAGATTTAGCGCGTGACTTTAAGGACTTTCTTAACGAGCTTGAAGTAAATGTCGAAATGATTCCTTTAGCGCCTAATAAAGGCAAAACTCTTCAAGATAAGGAAGAACATTTTTTCGATTCTGCTGATGGAGCGATTTTTCTGATTACTCCTCGGATAGAAAGCTCCCCTTCTTCAAGCGTTTCTCACGAAATGGGGCAAGCAAAACAAAAGTTCAAAAATAAACCCGAAAAAGTAATTTACTTAGTAGACAAAAACTGCACTGTTTCAACCATTGATCAAAAATCCTACATTAAGTTTGATCGTGACAATATCAGGTCAATTATTAAGGCTATTACGTCGCTTATTAAAGACTTGAAATTGGCGGGTTGGCTTGGTAACAAGCAGGAAGAACAAAAAGAGGCTTCAGTTATAGACATAGCAAAGTATGCAGAATCAATTGATGAATTCCTTAAAAAAATTTGCATCGATCTTAGCAAACAACCGAATGGTTTTATAACGTTTACAGAATTTGACAAGTTGTTACAGTTCAAACATAACATGAACCAACAAGATATAAATTTTGCAAAAATTGACCTTACTAAAAAAGAACTTGCTGCATATCGCCCCATTCCCCCGCTTTCCCCTACTGGATTGCAATTGATCGGAAAAGGTTGGGAATTGGTGAGATATGAAAAAGAAGAACAAAAAAAGAGACAAATATCAACTCATCATTATGGATTATTGGATAATTCACCGACTCCAATGAGCCTTCTTGAAAGGAGTCTTTTAGGAGGCATTAAAAAAAATGAACCCTAACACCACCATAATCACTGGCGACAGCAGAAGGATGGATGAGCTGAAGGATGAGAGCGTTCATCTCACTATCACATCTCCGCCTTACTGGCAATTGAAAGACTACGGCAATGGTAGCCAGATAGGGTTTAATGAAATGGGAATTTATTATGAATGAATCGCTTGTTCAATGGACATTGTTAAATAATCTGGATTACCTCTCAGATTCATTGAATTTCAAGATTGCCAGGAAAAGGGGACAGGAAGTTACAACCGACTTTGGCAGGATAGATTTTGTTTTGGAAGATTTGAATAGAAATCAATTAATTGTTGAACTGGAAACAGTTTTAGATAACAGGAATAAATTAACGTATTGTTTCAATCAAGTTCTTAATTATAAAAAAATAAATTTCGGTCAAAAAACCGATTATTGTATTCTTTATGCCCTTGAAACCGATAAAAAAGCAAAACACCTGGTTGAATCATTTGGCTCGGCAAATGATGTTTTGACCAAGACGTATTCGTTAAATAAGGTAAAAAACCTTTATACTGATACCGTTGAACGTTTAAGTTTAAGCTTCGGCTTAGCCCTCCCGAAACCATCCAACTATACAATTTGCTACTTAAGGTGGCTCAATAAAATCCTCAAACCGTTCCTTGATTATTCAAAAGAAATTCTGACGTCGAAAGAATTAGCAAAATATTTTACATCTCATCAAACCACCAATTTCAGATGTTATTTGAGACTGGCACTGGATTTTGAAATGATTAAAGAACAAAATAAATTATTTGTTCTGACCCAGAATGGGAAGGATTATATCTTTAATTTCAACCCCGACATAGAACTTGCATCAAACTTGTCCGCTGTAGATTTAACAAATGAGCAGAAAAAGGTCTTATTGAGAGTAATTACAAACGGCAACTGGACTACTCACAAGGTCAATATTTATTGGTATCTGAGATTTATTGAAGTTACAAACGGTGAATGGTTACCTAATATTAAAGAATTTGATAAATCGAATCTTGATATTGCCAATGGTTTGTTCGGTGTTAAATATAAAAGCAGAACAATGTATGAGTTTTTAAATTTTGCATGTAACTGGTGCACAGAATTAGGTTTAGTAGACAGGATTAAATCGGGTTCAGACTATGATAGGGTATTTTTAACTCCATTGGGCGTAGAGATTAACAATATATTCAGCCTTGATTTACAGATCAAGAAAAGCAGACTTAATCTTAATTTTAAATATTTGGAATAACGAAATGTAATGAAGAAGAACTGGATATGGATGACGAGTTAGAATTTTTAAAAGAATTTCCAAAAGATCAGAATGATATGTATATCGTTTATGACCGATTTACATTTGATGGTTTTTTCCGATTGTTACTTGCAAATGAGTTTTATCATGAAGACGCCATGTATTTCATGCTTGCTAATTGCTCAATGAGTGCGCTTGTTTTTCAGGAAAGGCTTCACAATAGAAAATACAGAAAACTTTCAATAGAGGATACGTTACCTACTGATGAAGTTGCATGGAGGAAAAAGGTTCTTACTGATTTTATAGAAATAGCGAGAGGGCGTGATTAAAAAAGAAAAAATCTGGATTCCCGTTTTCACGGGAATGACAGGTTCCGCATTGTGCGCTGAATGACATTGTGCAAGATTCCGGGCAAGCCGGAATGACAGCTAAATATATGGAGACACATTTGAACGACCTTAAAAACGCTCTCAACATCTTAAAGAAAGAGTTCCCTGACTACGAACATCGTCCGCAGCAGGTGGAGATGGCGGAGGCGGTTTTTTCGTGTCTGCAAAACAATGAGAGGCTTCTTGTAGAAGCCGGGACGGGGGTTGGAAAATCCTTTGCTTATCTTATTCCTGCAATACTGTCAAATGAGAAGACCATCGTCTCAACAGCCACGATAGCGCTTCAGGATCAACTAATTAACAAGGACCTGACTTTTCTCCAGAAGATTCTTCCGCAGAAGTTTTCTTTTGCCATGCTTAAGGGAAAGAATAATTATCTCTGCCTGAAACGCGAGAGGGAATTTTCGGAACTAAGTGAATCATTCATGAGGTTTCGCGAGTGGGCCTCTGAGACGGAGACGGGCGACAAGGATGAACTTTCATTTATCCCTGATTTCTGGTCAAAAGTTTGCGGCGATTCAAATGATTGCAATACTGCGCAATGTCCGTTTTACAGCGACTGTTTCTACTACAGGCATTTCAGGAGTCTCTATAAGAAGGATATCATTGTTGTCAACCACTATCTCCTTATGTATGACCTTCTTTCCGGCTTCAATATCCTGCCTTTCCACGATCAGTTGATCATAGACGAGGCGCACCAGATCGAGAATGTTATTTCACATGTTTTCGGCAGTGTCCTGAGTTATCAGCAAGTGATGTGGCTGCTTTATCGTCTGAGAGGTTTGAAGATAGCAGTTGATCATCTCTTTGCACCGGTTGATTCATTTTTTAACTCCCACCAACCCCCTCTTAAATTAAGAGGGGGCGAAGGGGGAGTTAGCAGGGACAAGGGGGCAACTTTGATTCCTAATTATATAGTCGAAAGATTGAAAGACCTGAAAGAGCAGTTTGCACTTGATAAGGTAATTCACAGATTGAATGGCCAGAAGGATTCGGCTGACAGCGACGAATTGAGGGACAGGACAGTGACGACAATTACCTATGTAATGTCTCTTGAGGCAATTATTGACGATTTTATTTTGCAGGATGACAGGAACAAGGTTTATTACATGACAGACAATAAAAAGCTCATGGAATTAAAGAGCAATCTTGTCGAATCCCAAAAACCATTTCAGGACCTTACAGGCGCTTATGAAAGCGTGATCATGACCTCTGCCACACTTACCGCAGCCGGGGATTTTAATTTTATCAAGGAAAGGCTGGGTATTACCGCTTCTTTGCCGGACTCCGGGACAGGCTTTAACGAAATGATAATAGGGTCGCCGTTCAATTACAGAAAACAGGCTCTTCTTTACCTTGACAGGGAACTGCCTGTGCCTGACAGGGCGAACAATGAGATATTTCAGGAGAAGAGTGTGGAGGTCATTGAAAGGCTTATCAACGCTTCGAACGGCAGATCGCTTGTGCTGTTTACTTCCTACAGGCATCTTCGTTATGTGTCGGAAAATATCACAACAGACTATCCCTTCAAATCGCAGGGGGATATGCCGCCGGCAAAACTTATCAAATGGTTCAAGAGGACCGACAACCCTATACTTTTTGCAACTGCCACTTTCTGGCAGGGGATAGATATAAAAGGAGATGACCTTAGCCTTGTAGTTCTTGTTAAAATACCATTTGGCACACCCGGCGAGCCGGTTTATGATGAGAGATGCAGGAGGCTCGGCGACAGATGGTTTAAGGACCTTGCCCTGCCTTCAGCAATCCTTCAGTTGAGGCAGGGTTTTGGACGGCTTATCAGAAGCGCTGAGGATCGCGGCGTAGTTGCCATACTTGATAAACGGCTTGTCACAAGTTCATATGGCAGAACTATTGTTTCATCACTTCCTGAAATGGATATTGTGCACAGAGTTGAAGAAGTGAAGAGATTTTTTGATTCTGTGCCCGGGAATGATGTAAGGGCGGGTTTGAAACCCGCCCCTACACTGAAGGGGCATGACGAAGCGCTGTCAGTAAAAGATGTAAAAAGCATATGATAAAACTCAGGGGGCATCATTTTATATGTCTTCACTTTTTCAGCGGAGAAGGGTATGATGATATTTTCAAAGAAAATCTCAGGGATATTTTAGCAAGAGCAGAAACTGAGGATATTGAGGTATGCGAAGATGCGGATCATGTATGTGAAAAATGCCCCTATCTCAAAGATTCTAAATGTCTCTATGATGAACATGCTGATGCTGCGATAAGGGAAATGGATAGGACAGCGCTGAAGCTGCTTAAAGTTGACAAAGATGCGACGATCATATGGCAGAACATACAGAAAGATATCCCCGGCGTATTTCCTCAATGGTTAAGGGAATATTGCGGGGAATGTGACTGGAAGAAAGTGTGTGAAAAAAATCATTATTATCAAAGTTTGAGAAAAGAGTATATTGAAAATATAAAATTTCATAGACTTTAAAATGGGCGGCGTTGTATGCTTGAAAAGATTTGAAGACGGCAAATGGGCAGTGGAATGGATGATGATACCGGAAATGCTGGACTGAAACCAGGATATAGAAATTGATTTTTACAATGTAATATCTTATGATGTAGTAAGAGGTGATGTAAGATGCACAGGACCCAAATATTGATAGATGACAAACAGTATGCTTTCTTAAAGAAAAAATCCGAACAGGAGAAAAAAAGCATTTCTCAAATTTTAAGGGAGATGTTAGACAGCTATACAAAAAAATCCGATATCTATTCTCTTTCATTGCTTGCAGGGATATTTGAGGATGAGGAATCAGATGGCAGAGATCATGATAAATGGATCTACGGTAAAAAATGAGGGAACAGATATTCGTCGATACGAGTGCATGGTATGCCTTTTTTAATATAAAAGCTTCTACACACGAAAAGGTAAAAGGATTATTGAAGAATTTCAGGGGGAAACTGATTATAACGAATTATATTTTTGACGAAATCATTACTCTTGTAAATGTAAAGGTTGGACGGGAAAAGGCTGTTATAGTAGGGGATATTCTTCTTAAGTCTCCACATGTAGAAAAGGAATGGATTACTCCATCGGATGAGAAACAGGCCTGGGAGCTTTTTGTGTCAAGGAAAGACAAATCTTGCAGTTTTACTGATTGCACAAGTTTTGTTGTAATGAAAAGGATGAAGTTATCAAAATGCCTGTCACTGGACGGACATTTCAGACAGGAAGGCTTTGAGGAGATATAATAGGAAGTTCAAGGGTTGCACCCTGATTGGAGATTTTATATTATGACAGATTTCCTGTTGTTAATTTTAACAATTTTGTCTGTCGGAACCGTGGCTCTTTTGTTTGTATTACTATTACGTAATCCGAATACAAAATTATTGCAGATTGAAAGCCGGCTGTCGTCTTTTGAAAATAGTCAGGAGAGGACAGAGAGGGCTTTAAAGGATGAGATAGCACAGAACAGGGAAGAAACCGCTAACAATTCAAAACAACTTCGTGAAGAAATCAACTCCAGTAACAAAGATAACAGAGACGAACTCAGCAGATCACTTAAATCCTTTGAAGACAGGTTTAATGATAATGTAAAGGAATTTAATGAGCTTCAAAAACAGAAATTTGATAATATGGCAAACAAACAGACAGAGCTTATTCAGTCCACTGAATTGAGACTGGATAAAATGAGAGAAACCATCGAAGCAAGACTGAAGTTAATACAGGATGACAACAGCGAGAAGCTTGAAAAAATGAGAGCTACGGTTGACGAGAAACTTCATAAGACACTCGAAGAAAGACTGAGTCAATCCTTTAAGATAGTTAGTGAAAGACTGGAACTGGTTCATAAAGGATTGGGAGAGATGCAGAATCTGGCTGTCGGTGTCGGCGATTTAAAGAAGGTTTTGTCGAATGTAAAGACCAGAGGGATATTAGGCGAAATCCAGCTTGGCAATATCCTTGAGCAGCTTCTTACGCCGGAGCAATATTCAAAAAATGTAGCCACCAAAAAAGGGAGTAAGGATCATGTGGAATTTGCTGTCAAACTTCCCGGGAAAGATGATTCAGGAGAAGTTGTTTATTTGCCGGTGGACTCCAAATTCCCTCTCGAAAATTATCACTCGTTAGTAAATGCTTACGAGCAAGGAGACCTTGCCGCTATTGAAGAGGCCTCGAAGCTTCTCGAAAGCAATATTAAAAAATGTGCAAAGGATATTAGGGACAAGTATATCGATCCCCCGTACACAACTGATTTCGGAATTCTCTTCCTGCCAATAGAAGGCCTTTTTGCCGAAGTTGTGAGAAGGACGGACCTGTTTGAAGTGCTGCAGAGAGATTATAAGATTTCCATTACAGGACCGACCACCTTGTCGGCGATATTAAACAGCCTGCAGATGGGTTTCAAGACCCTGGCGATTGAAAAAAGATCGAGTGAGGTATGGAATATTTTAGGGGCCATTAAAACTGAATTCGAAAAATTTGGAGGTGTTTTGAAAAGGGCGCAGGAAAAGATACGTCAGGCAGACGATGAAATAGACAAATTGGTCGGAACAAGGACAAAGCAGATCCAGCAAAAACTGAAAAGCGTTCAGGAGATGCCTGTGCAGGAATCTAAATTGTATTTATTTGACGAAGCAGATAGTGAAAACGAATCAACAGAAGAAAACATTTAACCTAAATAAGGAGGGCATTATGGCAGAAAAATTAAGTCATGAGGAATTCATAAAAAAGGCTATTGTCAGCCTGAGAAAAGAGGGGTATAAGGGAATTCATACCGTTTATTCCGGATTTAATACGGCCTTTAAGAAATATTTTGACGGCGAAGACCCCATAAAGGTGACTACTCAGCTTGCTGCTGAAAGTAAGATTGTGATCAGGCCTGTAAAGGGAGGCGTTATGCTTTATCTCCCTGAAGAGGCTCCGAAAACAGCGAATGTGGGTGATGAAGCATTAAAGAAAATGGGGTTATAAGGGATAGGGGTTATGGGTTATTGATTGGTAGGGGCGGGTTTTAAACCCGCCCTTACATGGGGAATAAACATTGTAGGGGCAATTCATGAATTGCCCCTACGTAGAAGATAAAAAGGAAATTATCATGCCAAACATTCTTGAACAGTCTATAAAAGTAAGAAGGATATGGGGGGCTTTCAGACAGGCAAGGGTGCTTCTTACCGCAAATAACTTTATGGTATTTGACCATCTGGAGAAGCCTCAATCATCAATTTCGATTGCAACAAAACTTAAAATTGATCCAAGGGCGACCGGTATACTGCTTGATGCACTGGCAGGCCTTGGTTTTCTTAAAAAGCAGAGCAATAAATATCAGAACACCAACCTTGCTTTTCAATTTCTTGTCTCCGGCAGGCCGCATTATCAGGGCCATATAATGAGACATGCGGAAACTCTCTGGCAGAACTGGTCAGCGCTTGATGAAATTGTTAAGACGGGTAAGCCCGGGCGCAAAGCGCATGACCATGAAGCCTTTATTCTCGGCATGCATGATCTGGCATTACTCAAAGTTAATAAAGTTCTAAAGGCCATCGGATTAAAAGGGGTTGAAACAGCGCTGGACCTCGGCGGAGGGCCGGGGACATATTCAATAGAGATGGCGAAGAAAGGAATAGAGGTAACGCTTTTTGACAGGCCGGAGACTGTTGAGATTGCGAAGAAACTCATTGACAAAATCCCCCTTAATCCCCCTTTGCCAAAGGGGGAGAGTTCCCCTCTATCAAGACCAACAGTAGGTGCTTTAAGCTGGGTTAGGGGTGTGTTCCCCACTTTGAAAAAAAATATAAATTTCATCCAGGGGGATTTCATCCATGATGATATTCGAAAAGGCTATGACCTGATACTTGCCAGTCAGATAGTACACGCAAATTCAGAGAAAGATAATATCATTCTTTTGAAGAAATGCAAAAAGGCGCTGAACAAAAACGGCAGGATAGTTATTCAGGAATTCCAAATATCAAAAGACCTGACACAGCCTCCAAACAGCTCGCTCTTTTCAGTGAACATGCTTGTAAACACTGACGAGGGAAGATGTTATTCGCCTGAGGAGATCAAGAAGTGGTTATTAAAGATGGGAATGAGAAATATAAAAGAAAAGGCCCTTGATGATTCAGCGTTGATCAGTGGTACAAAATAGAATATGACCATTCGTGAGCGGACAGTGGAAATAGAGAAGCAGATCCTCCACCCCAATGCTTGCCTGAGTTCTGAGAGCAAGGGCAGGCAGAGGAAGGAAAAAGAGGATGATATAAGGACCTGCTTTCAGCGTGACCGTGACAGGATCATACATTCAAAGTCTTTCAGGAGACTAAAGCATAAGACACAGGTTTTTCTTGCTCCCAAAGGGGACCACTACAGGACGCGGCTGACGCATACGCTTGAAGTGTCACAAATCGCAAGGACTATTGCGCGGGCATTAAGGCTCAATGAAGACCTGACAGAGGCAATCGCGCTCGGACATGATTTGGGACATACGCCTTTCGGTCATGCAGGGGAGGAGGTCTTGCGGGAGATTTATCCCGGCGGGTTTAAACACTATGAACAAAGCCTCAGGGTTGTTGATGTGCTTGAAAGGAATGGACAGGGACTCAATTTAACACATGAGGTAAGGGATGGAATAGTAAAGCATTCAAAAGGCAAGGGCGCAATATTCTCTACCCGCACTAAGAGCGAAACCCTTGAAGGCCAGATAGTCAGGGTTTCAGATGTTATCGCATATGTTAATCACGATATAGATGACTCTATCAGGGCAGGCGTTCTAAAGCGTTCAGGTATTCCGTCAGAATTCTTTAAGATAGGTGAGACCCATGCAAAGAGAATAGGGGCCATGGTAAGGGATGTAATCGAAAATTCCTTATCAGCCGGATTAAGGGAAGTAACTATGAGTGAGCCGATAAAAGAAATTACCCATTCACTCAGGGATTTTCTTTACAGCAATGTATATGAAAGTGAGGCTTCAAAGAAAGAATTCAGAAAGGCACACAAGATCCTTTTTGATCTGTATAATTATTATATGGAACATACTGAAGAATTATTCAAGGAGTTTCCAAAAGAAACGATCAATGATAAGAACCGTATGGTTTGTGATTTTATAGCAGGCATGACAGACAGGTTTGCGCTTATAACGTATGAGAAGCTTTTCCTTCCCCAGCCCTGGCTGGTGCTTTGAGGCTGACAGCTGTCAGCTATTAGCTGTCAGCTTTAATATTTGCATAAATTGTTTGAATAAAATATAATTTCAGTTAAACCGGATTATCTTGACAATGAGGTTATGTCCTTTTATAATTTATAAAAAATCAACAGGGGGTTACTATGACCAAGGCGGATTTAGCTGACAAGCTTTATGAGAAAATCGGTCTTCCTAAGAAAGAAGCGGCTGTAATCGTTGAGACACTATTTGAATCGATGAAAAGTATCCTATCGGAGGGAGAATCTATAAAAATAACCGGATTTGGTACTTTCCTTGTAAGAAAAAAGAGTGCCCGGAGGGGAAGAAATCCGAAGACTGGAACAGAGCTTGAAATAGAACAGAGAAAAGTGGTTACTTTTAAACCGAGTTTACAGTTTAAAGATGTTGTTGAAAAGGTATAATTCCTCATGGGAGCCTCATCCCGAAAAAATGTCAGTTCAGACAGACTCTTTTACAAGATTGGGGAAATCAGTGAGATAACGGAACTGGAATCTTATGTCCTTAGATATTGGGAAACAGAGTTCCCATTTCTTAGTCCCCGGAAAAACAAAACAGGACAGAGAGTTTATACGCGGAAGGACCTTGAAATCATTATTCAGATAAAGAACCTTCTTTATGAAGAAAAATATACAATTGCAGGTGTAAGAAATAAGTTCGGTGAGACAAAAATAAGGAAAAACACTGTTTCCTTAAAGACGATCCACGAGGTCAGAAGGAAATTAAAAGATATACTAAGTATTTTAAAATAAGCACTTAATAATTCGGGGCGTAGCGCAGCCTGGTTTAGCGCACTCGCTTGGGGAGCGAGAGGTCGGCCGTTCGAATCGGCTCGCCCCGACCATTTCTTCCCTTTTATTTCAATCAGTTACAGTCGGCGATATACGCTTGTCCATATTTATTTTATGTTTATATTGTGTCTAATATGTATCTGGGCATAATCCCTTCTTAAATTTTCTTTTCCCTGTAGCATTGCAAAAGAGGCATATAATTAACCGTGTCTCTTTTATTTGAATTGACATAATAATTACATTGATGTAATCTTAATTATCATAACTGCATATGAAGGGAGATAATAAGTATGAACTTTAATAGTAAGACCGTATCAAAGATTACAGGCTTAAGTTTCAGGCAGGTTGATTACTGGGACAGGACTCATTTTATAAAACCTTCTGTCAGTGAAGCGTCAGGCTACGGCTCTGTAAGGCTCTACTCTTTCAATGACCTGATACAGTTGAAAGTTGCAAAAACTTTGGTGGATAAGGGTATCAGTCTTCAAAAAATCAGAAAGGCTTTAACCTATCTCAAAAAGCATATACCTGAAGTAGTAAAGCCTCTTTCAGAACTGAAATTCTTAACAGACGGGGAGACAATCTTTGTTATTACCAAAGATCAGAAGGTAATTATTGATACTCTGAAAAGCGGTCAGCTTGTTTTTTCTATTGCTCTTGGAGAAATTGTAGAAGACCTCAAAGGAGATGTTGTAGCTATGCAGAAAGAGAAAAAATACTCTGTTACCGTCAAGGGTAAAAAACATGAAGTTATTTTACATCCAGACACAGAGGACGGCGGATTCTGGATAGAATGTCCTTCCCTTCCCGGATGTGCCTCTCAGGGTGATACGATTGAAGAAGCGCTTGAAATGATAAAAGACTCTATCGATGGACACCTTGAAATTGTAGAGAAAAAGAGAAAGGTTAAGAAGGCTTCATGAGCAGCCTGCATAATCTGAAACCTCACAGGGTAATAAAGACGTTTGAAAGGGCGGGATGGAAAGTGGAAGTGCAAAGAGGCAGTCATGTAAAGCTGACAAAAGAAGGAAGCCATTATATCCTTTCAATCCCGATGCACAAAGGAAAGTCGATAAAGCAGGGTCTGTTAAGAGATCAGATTGCAAAGGCAGGGCTAACAGTAGAGGAGTTTTTGAAATTGTATAGATAGATGTACTAAGGAGGCAATAACACTCAGGAAGGTATGGAATGCGGCAGTAATAAAATCGGGCGTAAAGCATATAGAGTTCTATCAGGCTTGCTGACATATATGGGCTTAGAGATGCGAAAAGCGAAAGAAGATACGAACGCATACAACATTTCTTTATGGCGCTATGGCACTTTTGACCTGAGACATCAAGATCAAAGACTTGACCCTGCAGACTTCGCAAGTTGCAAGACTTGACCCTGTTTTTGGGTGGGCATGCCATATTATTAACCATTCAGTGGATGAATATCAACCGGGAGATGGTTGTAAGATGCTACGCATGGGCTTACAGGGAATATCTTAAAGGTCCTTATGCATCTAAAATACATTAACGCTGAGAATGAGGCACGGAAGATGCGCAGAGGGCTATGGCAACAAAATAATCCACAGCCGCCGTGAGAGTTTAGGCATAAGCAGCATTAGAGGATTGCCACTAATTATCCTCAGAATTTGTTAAGACTGGCAATAATTGACTTTTCGCATTTATCAACGATTTCAATTATGCTCCGTAGGGCTTGATTTTATCCTGAAAGAGAGGGGGGCAGATTGCTGATTGAATCGTTTCGTTCGGCATGTAGAAAGTAAGTTTTTTTAAATTGCTTATTTTATCTTCAAAATCTTAGTGTTAAATTGCATTTTAGCTCAAATGAGCAAATAATTATTTTCTTGACAGGTTAAGACGTCAACATGTAAATTAAATCATCACTATTTTTGAGAGGGAACGGGGCTTTTTACTATTTCATCCTCTCTGTTACTATTGTTAAACTTGATGCAAAATTAGGGAACAGGTTTTACCTCATGGTTGGTGTTTTGCACAGACAGATTAAATCTTATAAATATTGAATACAGAAGGGGACATTATGGCTCGCAAGATTATTTGTCTGTCTTTTCTGATTTTATTCATTGCTGCTTCTGGTGCCTCTGCGGATTTTACTGCTGATTTGTTTGCAGAGGACTCCAGTACGCTCGGTTCAAAAACTCCGTTGATATTAGTGCATGGTATCCACGGCAGAGAAGACGGTGCAGCCTACTGGCAGAACTTTGTCAACTATTTCAACTCATCGTCGTTGACCTATCAATATAAGCTCTATAAATTTTCATACGACAGCGATATAGCAACTGTCAGCACGATAGGACAGTATTTAGCCAATGAAATTAATAGCAGGTCGGAATTTCAATATACAGACGGGGCAGGCAATAGCATCAAGAAAAAGATTGTCATCCTCGCCCATAGCATGGGCGGACTGGTTTCGCGCTCATTTTTGCAGGAGCATGGTGGGAATGAAAGGATTATCAAACTTATCACCCTTGCCACACCACATCATGGCAGTCCGGGAGCGAATGACGAAGATGCGTTAGAGTCAATTTATACAAGCGGCACATGGGATCAGGTTTTTTCGGTAACACAGTTTTTCTATAACATCACAAGCGCAAACGACGAAACGGATTGGGTAGTCACTTTTTATTCCACTCAACCGAATCGGTCTGACTTGAGATGGGACAGTGTGTTAGTACCATATTTGAATTCCGATACCAATGGATGGTTATCATCTCTAAATAACAATTTAAGTTCAGAAATGGCACAGAAAATAATTGCATATTATGGATATATAAATCCGTCAAGATCGGACAGAGTATATTGGGAAAACCCAGGATGGATAATTTTCTGGCTTCCTTCAATACCGGACTATGGTCCGCATACAAAATTAACAATAGCAAGTGCAGCAATGGATGCTGGGTTAAGCGAAAGGTTTCCTTTAAACGATGGAATGGTTCCTTCACAAAGTGGAAGTCTCTCAGACCGGGCAGATGTTTTGAAACGTGAGTTTGTTGATTACGATCATCTTGACATGAAAGACGGCAAGGTTATCAATTACTCGAATCCCCTCTTTGACTCAGTCAAGCAAGACCTTAAGGCTATTACTCCTGAAATTCTTTTCTCGCCTGAGGAGCCTTATGTTTTGCAGACGGTAACTTTTGACGGTTCAAAGGCAGCACAAGTTGCTATCGGAAGCAATATAACCTGCTCATGGGATTTTGGAGATGGGACAACCGGTACTGGGTGCAATCCCACTCATTATTATCTCAAGACAGGGTATATGACTGTGAAACTTACCATATCAGATGAGACAGGCACTTATGAGCCTTTTGAGAAAAGGATTGTTGTTAAGCAATATCCCATTGAGGTGTCTATTCCTAACGGCGAGGATTCTGAATCTCTCAAGAGACGGTTCTACACTCCTTCGTCTGATTTCATTAGCCAATATCAGTGGAATTTTGGCGATGGTACGCCTGTAGTGATAGATGACAGAGATCGTACACACGAGTTTCCTTTTTCAGGGTTTTATACGGTCACACTTACTTTGACACTGAATGATGGAGCAACACTTAAAAGTTATGAATCCGTTTACGTTGGTTCAGGCATTCGCTATATTCAGGGGCATACGATTTATGGAAGTGAGACGTGGTATAGCGGCGGGACGTATGTGGTGCAGGGCGATATCACCGTTGTACAGGGTGGTAGGTTGACGATAGAGCCTGGCACAATAGTGAAAATGGCCACCGGTAAGAGACTATCGGTTTCTGGCACTTTAATAGCAAATGGGACAGGCGACAACAAGATCATATTCACACATATAACTGATGACATTTATGGCGGGGATACTAATGGCGATGTAAACGCAACACGTCCAGGTGTGTATCAGGATCAAGCAGGAAACTCGCAGTATAACGTGTGGGCAGCTATAATTTTTTCCTCTACCAGCACAAATTCCATAATCAACAATGCAGTCATAAAACACGGCGGGGCATTTTATAATTACTCATGGTATACCATAGCGGAACTTTCCATTGGCTCTTCATCAGTTACGGTCAGCAATAGTGAAATAAGCGATAGTGATTTCTATTCTGACGGTATGAGCATTGGCAGTTCTTCGCCGATCATAAAAGATAACATTATAGCGAATAACGCCGGGGCTGGAATTGGGATCAGCAGCGGCAGCCCAACCGTTAAGGGGAATACGATATCCGGAACAGGCAAGAGCAGTGGCAACCGCTGCATATCAATTAGTGGTACTAATTCATTGCCACAGATAAGCGGAAACAATATAAGCAACTGCGGCAGTGCAATATATGCAGATAATATAGTGAGCACTTCGGGAATAGGTAACAATGTCGCAATGGGGAATCAGCTTAACGGCATTGTCTTTTCTGGCAGCTGGAACAACAATCTAGGCACTCTCACACGAAACACAACATGGAACTCAAATTTAGTATATATTGCTACATGGGGCAGGTATTACATTCCAGAGGGAATAATTCTAACAATAGAGCCAGGAACAATAGTAAAATTTGCTGATAACGTTTTATTTAGTGTTGAAGTTTCTGGCACATTAATAGCAGATGGGACAGGCGATAACAAGATCATATTCACACATATAACTGATGACAATGTTGGCGGTGATACTAATGGCGATGGAGACGCAACACATCCTGGTGTGTATCAGGACCAATACGGAAACCAGCAGTTTAACGTGTGGTCCGGTATATCGTTTGGCTCGACCAGTGCGAATTCGATAATCAACCATGCAGTTATAAAACATGGCGGGGCAGGTTATTATAATTACGGATGGAATCCTGTGCCGTCACTTTCTATAAGCTCTTCATCAGTTACGGTCAGTAATAGCGAGATAAGTGACACCGACTTCAATGCTAACGGTATCAGTATAAGCGGTTCTTCGCCGATCATAAAAGATAACATTATAGCGAATAACGCCGGGGCTGGAATTGGGATCAGCAGCGGCAGCCCAACCGTTAAAGGGAATACGATATCCGGAAATACATCTTATGGATTGTATTATTCGGGAAGCAATTTAATAGATGCTACTAATAACTACTGGGGTGATCCATCCGGGCCTTATGACCCTTCTGACGACAGGGCAACAGGCGGATTGTATAATCCAAATGGAAAAGGCGATAAGGTCAGCAACAAAGTTAATTATTATCCATGGATTGGCATGAATGACATTGATCTTGACGGTGTACCTGACTCAAACGACAATTGCCCTAACACCTCAAACGCTGACCAGATCGACACAGACAACGATGGCATCGGTGACGCCTGCGATCCTGATGACGACAATGACGGCATCCCTGATGAATGGGAACTTCAGTATGGTTTAAATCCCAAGGACGCTGCAGATGCAGCAGAGGACCCTGACAATGATGGCTTCACTAATCTGCAGGAATACCAGTGGAACACGGACCCGAAAGACCCTTCGTCGAAGCCAATGAATGTAACGATCGATCTTTCAAAGGGATTCAATTTAATCAACTATACGGGCAGAGTTCGCCCTGTGCTCACTGCTTTTGAGTTTATAAAAATGCTGGGAGACCAGAGTGAGATAGAGACTATAGAGAAATTTGATAAAAGTTCCAACACATATAAAATAGTAAAATACAGTGCATCAGGTGACCCCACCGGAGAGGATTTTGAAATAGCGAATGGAGAAGGCTATATTGTCTACTCGAAGATTGAAAAAAATATAGACCTGAATTTCAGGAAAAATTGTTCAGGAATAGACCTGTATAAGGGGATAAACATTACAGGCATATCCTGTGATCAGGTTAGTATGACAGCATATAACCTCTTACAGAAGATCGGTGATGAGACAGTGGTTTCAAGCATACAGCGCTTTAACGATGACACCGGCAAATTCGAGAACGCGGGTTATCTCAACGGTCAGCCTGTTGGCGTGAACTTCCCGATAAAAACAGGGGAGGGGTATTTTATCTATATGAAAAAGGATGTGACTGGGGTTAAGCCGTAACGCAATACTTTAAAGAAAAATGATGTTATGGAAATGATACGTAAGATAAGGACCACCGCCTTAATCAATCTTTAAGTAACGTCATAAAATCAATCCACAATAATTCTCCAAGGAAAACATACGCTAACGGAGTTTCCGGGTAAGATCATGCCCTGATAATCAATATTTGATAGGCAGTTTTTTTATTGACATATATTCTAAATTATAGGTATCATATACCAATATGAAAGCTGAATTGATAGAACATACAAAGATTATTGACGACTCAGGAAACACCATTGAAATAAAGTTATGGAAATTGCCGGAAGGCACACAGGACAGACCTCACGGTTATAAATACTCACTGGTTTATATTGTTGACGAGATCCGGGTAATCGGTTATGACAATGCAGAGGGCAAAGGAGACCATAGGCATATCAGAGGAAATGAACAACCTTACAGGTTTAACAATGTAAGAAAATTGATACATGATTTTTACAGAGATATTGAGAAATTTAAGGGAGGCAAGTTATGAGAATTAAAAAAATCAAAATAGGCTTTAAAGACGTTAAGACGGCCTTGGCAGAATTTGCAGAAAGGGCAGAGGCTATTGAGCGGGGCGAAAAGGTAAAAAAGGAGACTGGCGTTTACTTTACCAGTTTTGAGGCATTCAGGAAAATATTGACACCTAAGAGGCTTGAACTTCTGCATATAATCAAGACTCGGAAGCCTTCATCTATCAATGAACTTGCACGTATAGCAAAAAGGGACGTCAAGAATGTTGCAGATGACGTAAAATATCTTGAGCAAATAGAGTTAATTGAGAAAAAAGAGACGAACAATAAAACAGCGCCGGTAATTAAATATGACTGGATTGCCTTAGAGATAGCGGTTTAGAAAATACAGGGGCGAGGTTACCGTTTTTTCCTTATTTCCGTCACGATCTCATGAATGTCCATATCTTTAAGCCATTGGGTTCGCTCTCGGGTGTAATCTCCAAGTCCCGTCTCGAATTGCTGCAGGAAACGCACCATCCCAAGCGGTCCCAGTTTCTTCGCAACTGCTTCCAACCCAGCTTTTCGTATAACGATCGGGCTCATAGTTTGCGTACTCATTTTAATACCTCCGTTACCCACCGCAGCGGGTTCTCTATCTTTAGTTTCAACATTTTTTTGTTTTGCACGGCCTTGCTAAAAAGATAGTCGTCTGTTGTGAGAAAAACCTCTACTTTTGCTTTTTCCGCGCAGGCAATATGCAAGGCGTCCATAGCTTTCAGACCCATTTTCTTGAGTTCCAGAGCTCGTTTTTCAACTCCTGAATCGACTTTAATATGAGCATCATGCAAGGTTGAAAGTATTTGTACCATGATTCGTTTGTTATGATCGGGCATTCTTGCAATTTCAAAATCAATAGCATCGCTACCTACTATGCT
>JAGVGM010000375.1 GCA_020057065.1 Thermodesulfovibrionia bacterium | reverse complement strand
CGTACAATGCAACGTAATTTTGTTGCCGGTTATCTACAGGGCAAATACGGCAGTTCAAATGAAAAGGAAGCAGCTTTAGTTGCGTTTGTCTCCCCCGATAACGCGGATTGGCGTTTTTCGCTGGTCAGAATGGATTACAAATTTGAGCAGACCCCGACCGGGAAAATAAAAGTGAAAGAAGAATTCACCCCTGCCCGGCGCTGGTCATTCCTGGTTGGCGTCAACGAAAAAAGCCACACTGCCCAGAGCCGGTTGGAGAAAATTCTTGCCGATGATGAAAATAATCCGACACTTGCCGAGTTGGAAGATGCCTTCAATATAGAAACCGTTACCAAAGAGTTCTTCCTCAAATACCGCGACCTGTTCATCCGCACCAAAGAAGCGCTGGACAGGGTGGTAAACAACGACGCCAAAATCAAAGCAGACTTTGAAACCAAAGGCGTGAATACCGTTGACTTTGCCAAGAAACTGCTGGGGCAGATTGTGTTTCTCTACTTCCTGCAGAAAAAAGGCTGGTTCGGTGTTGCCCGCGATGCCGACTGGGGTGCCGGGTCCAAGCAATTTTTAAGAGAACTCTTTGAGAAAAAGCACAGCGGCTACAAGAACTTCTTCAACGACATTATGGAGCCCCTGTTTTACGAAGCCCTGCGCAACGACAGAAGCCATGACGACAACTATTACAGCCGCTTCAATTGCAAAATCCCTTTCCTCAACGGCGGACTCTTTGATCCCATCGGCAATTATGATTGGGTGCATACCGATATTTATCTTCCGGATGTACTTTTCTCGAACCGCAAAACGTCAGATGATGAAGGCAGTGGTATCCTCGATATTTTCGATCTTTATAACTTCACGGTCAAAGAAGATGAGCCGCTGGAAAAAGAAGTGGCGGTTGACCCTGAAATGCTCGGGAAGGTTTTTGAAAATCTTTTGGAAGTCAAAGACCGAAAATCCAAAGGCACCTACTATACGCCCCGCGAAATAGTTCATTACATGTGCCAACAGAGTCTTATCAGCTATTTGGATACAGAAATAAATCGAGGAACTGTTGCCTATGAAAAAATAGGGGAACAACAGTTTGATATGATTGGTAATGATACGAAAGACGGTCAACTGGACTTAACAATAAAGCACAAATCAGTCGTCCCGTCTATCACGAAGCAACATATTGAAACCCTTATCAAATATGGCGAGCAGGTAGGTGAGAATGAAGCAATCGTTGAAACCAAAGGAAAAGAAACGGTCACCTATTATTACAGGCTTCCTGAAAGTATCAGGCAAAACTCGAAACTTATAGATGAAAAGCTTGCCGGTATTAAAATATGCGACCCGGCTATCGGCAGCGGCGCATTTCCAGTGGGTATGATGAACGAAATTGTCAGGGCAAGAAATGTGCTGTCAACATTTATGCAGGATGAAGACCGGAAGCTCTACGATTTTAAGCGCCGCTGTATTGAGCATTCCCTCTACGGCGTTGACATTGATCCCGGTGCAGTAGAGATTGCCAAACTGCGGTTGTGGCTTTCGCTCGTGGTGGATGAGGAGAGTATTGAGAACATCAAACCTTTGCCGAACCTGGATTACCGGATTATGCAGGGCAACAGCCTCATTGAGGACTTTCACGGTATCTCATTAAGCCTTGAGAAGAAAAAGACGGATTCCGACTGGCTCTTTAGTGAGAAGGAAGAATTGGACAAACTCATTGAAGACATGTACAACAAACAAAATGCCCTGTTCAATGCCACTCACCCGAGTGACAAGAAACAGAAGAAGGAAGAGGTAGAAAATGCCATTTTGGATATCTTTCACTGCGAATTACAGCGGCAAAAAGAACCATACTTTATGAAACTGAAAGATATCGAAGAAAATGCCAAGCGGTTTCCTATGGAAAAAGATCAAAAAGAACATTATGAATCTGCAAAAGCCAAACTGGATAAAGAGCATAACTTTAATTTTAAAGCCGTGGAAAACGAGTTGCGGGAAATGACCCACGGCAACAAGGTGCGCAGCTTCTTCCCCTGGAAACTCTATTTTGCCGATGTATTCCGTCAGAAAGGTGGCTTTGACGTGGTGATTGCCAATCCGCCGTATGTAAGAGCGGATAGCTCGGGAATAAAGCAGCAAAGAGAAGCTATTAAAAAATCCAATGACTACAAAACGCTCTGGGAAAAATGGGATTTATATATTGCTTTCATTGAAAAAGGATATAATCTGCTGTCGCCAAAAGGAGTTCTTGAGTTTATTATCTCGGATGCATATATTTCTTCCAAATATGCAATAAAATCCCATGATTATTTTTTAAATAACGCGGCTATCAATAGAATTAATTTCTGCTCTAATATAAAAATCTTCGAGGCGGCAGTTAGGAACATCCTCATTGAATACAAAAAAGAGATAAACCCGAATCATATCCCACTACGAATTAAGCATATTGATGAATGGGATAATTTCATCTTCTTGCCTTCAAGGAAACAATCAGAGATGGGAGAGAATACATTTAAGTTGGATAGTGAAAATAAAACTATCGGAGATTTATCAAACACTTTAACTTTGATGGACTCGTAAAAAGTCAGGCATCCCTTATGCAGCCATTATGAGCGGATGCCTATAACGACGGTCAAATAGGGTGAAAATTTTTCTCAGTT
>JAGVGM010000095.1 GCA_020057065.1 Thermodesulfovibrionia bacterium | reverse complement strand
TGCTTTGACAAAACAAACTCGTTTTGTTTCAATAGAGTTTTATACAACCCAATAATTTTCAATGCAAAGAAATAGCTTTTCTCTTTTATCAAGCTCTTTTTCATAGCCCATAACTCAAAACTTATAACTTAAAACTCAAAACTATCTATTTTCCCGCCCTTCCCTGATCGTCTCCTTCCACCCCGTCTTTAAATCATACTGCGGCCTGAATCCCAACTCATCCTGAATCCACCGGCTATCCACAGCGATGTCTTCAGTATATTTGTCTATGGTTGCCCTTGTAACAGGTGACGAGCGGCCAAAGACCCGCGCACCGTCTTCCAGCAATCCTGCCGCCCAGCGCACGGGCGAAACCGGCAATGACAACCGCGGCGGTTTACGGCCGAGGGCAGCGCAAATGGATTCAATGATTTCATTCAAGGCATGAAACCCACCATCCGTTACATTGAAGATCCGACCTGCGGCAGCGGGGTGAGAAACAGCCAGCTCAACCGCACGACCAACATCCTTATCATAAACCAGTGTTCGGCGATTGAGACCACTTCCGACAGGGATAAAGCGATTTCCTGCTAAGGCTCGCGTCAGCCGTTCGTAATTACCCTTGATGCGGGAACCATAAACCGCCCCCAAACGCAACACGGTTCCCAGTTGTTGACCGTTAACACCTCTCGCATTCAAGACAATCTGTTCGGCAGCAAGTTTGGTCTGAGCATAAAAAGTGTCAGGATCAGTTGGTGACAACTCATTGAGCACTCGACCATCTGAATGCCCATACACCGCAATCGTACTGAACAAGACAACGCGCTTCACACCTGCCTTAATTGCAGCCTCAACTACCGTCGCTGTACCGCCAATATTGACGCGCTCGTATTTTTCGCGCATCTCAGGGGGAGGATTGACAATGTGGAGGAGTGCCGCCATATGAACGACTGCGTCCACGCCTTGCATTATAGATTCGACGGATGTCTTGTCCATGACATCGCCAATAACAACATCTATATGCGGAGGGAATATGCCCAACGCAGGCACATCAATCGAGAAAGTACGAATCCGATATCCGACCTGGTCCAGAGCGTTGACGACACGCGGACCAATAGCGCCAGTGGCACCAGTGATAAGAATAGTTTGCGTCATCTTATCGCCCTATCAGTTGATTAATCAGGGCGTCATATTTTAGAGCAATCGCCTCTTTGGAATAATCCTTTTCAACAAATTTACGTCCACGCTCACCTTCAGCAGGCAGTAATTCACGTTCACGAAAAGCTGAAAGAACCGCATCAGCAAAAGCCTGCGGATATTCTGGAGGAACAACGCGGCCGCATCCGACACGCTTCACAATTGTTGCCATTTCAGCATTTTGATCTGCCGATACAATTACTGGCCTGGCGCTCGCAAGGTTTGTATATATCTTTGATGGAAAGCCATCCTGCGCGCCAGTCCGCGTCATGGGAATTATCGCTATGTCACAACTGGCATTGATCTGTGGCATGAGGTCTTTTGATTGATAACCAAGCAATTTGACATTTTGCAATCCGCGTTTCGCGATCTCATCAGACAACCAAGCCCAACGAGCCCCATCTCCAACTATGACGAATCGGACAGGCAATGAAGACAAGGTTTCCGCCGCAAAGAGCACGGATTCCCAATCTTGGACTATCCCGACATTGCCGCCGTACAAGACAATGAAATCCTCCAGCAATCCATGTTTCTTAGCGAACGGATTATCCCGTGGCAACGGACGATACAAGTCTGTATCTACAAAGTCAGGAATTGTTAATAGTTTCTGGTCGGGCACACCGCGCCCGCGAATAACATCACAGAACTGATCCGCAATCGGGACGATCATGGCGCTGCGTGAATAAACAAGTTGCTCCAGCCAGCGCGTTATTCCAATCATGATCTTGCCCCGGATCACCCCCTGACGTATTGCAAGGTCAGGATAGACCTCAGCAACCTTATAGACTGAAGGGGCATGCCAGCGAAGACCAAGCAGCCACGATATGACACCTATTGTCAAAGGAGGTGAGGTTGCGATAACGACATCTTGGGGCCCGATCGTATAAAGACTCGCTATCAAAGACAGAATATGGAATCGCACATAGTCCACAGCCCTCGCCCACACACGACTTCCCTTTATTGGAAGCTTGACATGCCAGACCGGGATGCCACCACACTCACTATAATATAGCAATCCAAGCCAATGTTTCTTCATTGGCTGCCCTTCCAATGCTTTATTGTTAATATTATAGTGTGGCGTTGTCGTTAAAACAGTAACTGAATGTCCCAACAGCTTGAGCTCAATGGCCAAGTCTGTCATGATGTAAGCAGTTGAGACACCATCAGGAGAGAATACTAATGAATGGAGCAACACCCTGCTCAATTAAATGCTCCTTTTAAAGAGAGGGTTCTTTTCAACGTTTAACCACCATTCCGCTGGTTGCCGCCGACATACCTGGAGGAAACTCAGCGTCACGCTGAATTTCATCCCAATGTTCTCGAAACCAGTTGATCGTATTGGCAAGCCCCTGCTCAAATTCCATTTTTGGTTCATAACCAATAAGTTCTTTTGCGCGATCTATGCAAGCCAATAAACGTTTCTTAGTATCCCACACACGACGTTCTGCGCGTACAATACCAGCCTTATTGCCAGTCAGTTCATTGATTCGTTCCGCCAGCGCCAGTATCTTGATTTCACTTCCTGATGCGATGTTCATTTCTTGTCCAATCGCTCGTTCATCATATCCTGCACGAAGCAACGCATCCACAATGTCCATTACGTAAGTAAAATCACGCGTTTCTTCGCCGCTGCCTGTAAATGGGAGAGGCAAACCCGATAACGCCCAGAAGATGAAATTAGGGATGACATTTCGGTATTGCCCCGGCACTTCGCCCGGCCCATAAGAATTGAAAAAGCGCGTCTTGACAATCGGCAATCCATAGTGATGATTGTAAAAGTTACCGTACAACTCACCCAGCATCTTGGTAATTTGATATGGTGTTGTCAGATGCATTGACATGAATTCTTCTTTAAGTGGCAACGGAGCCTGCGAACCATAAATGGAGCAACCAGACGAGGCATAGACAACACGCCCAGTTCCGCACATCTGCGCATATTGATAAATCAGCAAAGTACCCAAGCCATTTGTAATCAAATCGTGTTGAGGATAATCTACAGAGTTCTGGTTCGCAAAGAAAGCTGCAAGGTGGAAAACAATATCCGGCTTAAGCCCAAAGACGCGTTTGAGCGCAACTTCATCCGTAACTGATCCCTTTACAGAAAGCACATTGGTCAATGACGGAATGTTCCACTCGTATGCAGCAGAGAAATCATCCAGAACAATTACTTTCCGAGCTTTTATTTCGGCAATGGTACGTGTTAAATTCGAACCAATTGCCCCGGCGCCACCCGTAATTAGAACCGTTTTACCTTCATAGAATGATTTATAGTCTTCCATTTGCCTCTCCCTGTCTTTCAGAGTTCATAAACTTTACGTGCCCAAGCCACATAGCGGCGAATGCCTTCGCGGATGTCGATCTTGGGATCGTGTTTCAAATCACGGCGCGCCTTGCTAAAATCAACGATCTTGACCCTCGTCGTGAACCCTTCCTCCCCTTTATATACCGCCAAGCGTGGACTTGCACCCGTTGCTTGCAGAACAATGTCGGCAAGCTCTTCAATATCAATGTCCCATTCTTCCCTGCCGCCAATGTTATAAACTTCACCAGGAATAAAGTTATCCACAATATTGGCAAACGTCCGACAAGTATCTTCGACGTAATCAAAAATGCGCTTATGCCCTCGATAAACAGTGAAGTCTTTACCTTTGAGTGCGTGATAGACAAAGATCGGAATTACACCACGATAGCGGCTATAGTATTCGTGCGGCCCGTAACAACCGACCGGCCTTACCCGAACAACCTCAACGCCGAACATGGCGGCGTGATTCAGACACTGTAACTCACCGGCCCATTTCGTAATAGCGTAATCGTTCATCTGTTTAAGCGGTATTCGTTCCATTACATCTTCAGACATTAAACCATCATAATCTCCATAAACCTCCGCGCTGGAGAAAAAAATCATCTTAAAGCGGTGTTGCTCCTGTAACCTGAGCATATTCTTAGTTCCTATGGTATTTGTCCGCCAGAGGTTTTCATAATGATCCTCACCATTCCAACGCCCATACTCTGCAGCCAAGTGATAGACGTACTCAAACTTGTGTTGTCTGAAAATCGAATCCATCTGCTGATACACACCCGTGTCTGCTTTGAGATGCTGCGGATATTCTCCCTGTAAAATGTCACATGTCCATATATCATGCCCGCGTGAGCAAAGTTCGTTTGTGAGATTGGTACCAATAAATCCCCGGCCACCTGTAATTAGAACAACAGCCATCTTGGGTTCCTCCTCCTTTAACGTAAGAGATTGAGAAGATGAGAAGTTAAGAAGATTAGGTTTTCAAACAAAGCAGAACTTCTTAGAATTCCTTTCCATAGAATTGAGCATCATAACAATTTCTTCATATTCCACATCAAGTTTTTGAAAAACATTTTCATCCAAATATTTGCAGGCTAAAGCAAACTCAAGCCAACTTTGTGTTTCTGAAGCTTCTTGCATCGCATCAGTGAGTTTATTTTTAAATACGGCAACATATTTACGTTTTCTCCAGGCTTCAGCTAAATTGGAACACACAGACCTGGAATATCTTCTTATCTGATCAATCAGAGAATATCGCTCTTCAACAGGAAAAGTTTTAGTCACTTATATATCTTCATAGCAGCTTCAAATGCTCTTTTGTAAACATCAATATCTCTGAAATGTCTTATGTATTTTTGTTGGTCCATCTCAACTTCTCATCCTCTTAATCTCTTAACTTCTGCGTTTATTCAGCGATCACTTTCTCCAGTATCGATACAATACGTTCTGCCGCCAGCCCATCACCATAAGGATTATTCATGGCCCCCATCATTGCGCGTCTTTTGGAATCGCACAGCAACTGCCTGAGCCCGTCCACAATTCGTTCCCGCTGAACGCCAACCAGAAGCGCGTTGCCGGCGGTGATACCTTCCGGACGCTCGGTTGTTTCGCGCATCACCAAAACAGGCTTGCCCAGAGATGGCGCTTCTTCCTGCACCCCACCTGAGTCCGTCAGCACAATTATGGAATGATTCATCAACCACACAAATGGCGCGTAGGACAACGGCTCAATCAGATGAATGCGCGGATGCCCACCCAAAATACGATTGACTGGTTCACGAACATTTGGATTGAGATGTACAGGGTAAACAAATGCAACATTCACAAAACTATCCGTAACCTCCCGGATCGCATGACAGATATTGTCAAAGCCATCCCCAAAACTCTCACGCCGGTGGCCCGTAACAAGGATGATCTGCTGCCCTGTTATTGCTTCGAACAACCCCTTTGGCAATTCAGGAGGTGCGGCTTGTACACGTTCCCGCACCCATAGGAGTGCATCAATCACCGTGTTGCCTGTCACAAACACGCTTGGGTTCGCTATGCCCTCATTTAGTAATGTCTGCCTGGCCTTTTCGGTCGGTGCAAAGTGTAAATCGGCAATACACCCCACCAGACAGCGATTGATCTCTTCTGGGAATGGCGCATATTTGTTGCCCGTTCGCAATCCGGCCTCTACATGGCCGACCTTTATCTGATGATAATACCCAGTCAATGCACCGCAAAACGCCGTGGTCGTATCACCCTGTACCAAAATTACATCAGGCTTTTCCTGGGAAACAACATTATCCAGCCCTTCCATTGCGCGCGCCGTCACTTGCGCCAGAGTTTGCCCGGGCGACATAATATCCAAGTCATAATCCGGCGTAATGCCAAAAAGAGCAAGCACCTGGTCAAGCATCTCACGATGTTGGGCTGTAACACATACTAGAAAATCAAACAGATCCTGTCGGCGTTTCAGTTCCAGCACTACAGGTGCAAGCTTGATGGCTTCCGGGCGCGTGCCGATGATGGCTAATACTTTTTTTTTCATCATTTTTTTCATGGCGCAAATGGGCAGATTGCGGAAGGTATACATGACGTCGTGTAGCAGCTTCGCCCACACGGAAAAACAAAACAGGTGCGTCAGCTTTCTGGAATGAAAAGCCGCAAGAGCGGGATGATACCCATGGAATGCTGTCTCATCAGCGTAAGTATTTTAACCCGTATTTGCGAAAAATACCCCGAACCCCTTGTGTCAACCGATTGGGTTTTGTAGGCTGTAAAAGCATTAATATTGGACGTCGGAGCAAAAAAAATATATGGGTCAATATCCATTCTACAAATTTCGGTACCCACATTTTAGAAAAGAGAAGCCTACAATAGAAGAATGTCTGCATTTTCTCATACACGGCTCGTGTCTGTACCATGGTCATGAATATCGGTTTTATAACGGGTTTCTCAAGATACCCAGAAACGGAATCGAGATCAGAAGTGAGAAGATTATATTCTTTACACAATTGATAAATCTTGCTACCAGGGTAAGGGAAAAAATAAAAGCATTTACCAAAATTTGGCTTAATCTCCATATTGAGTCTGATTGTATCTTTCGCCATGGCCAGGGTTTCAAAAGGTAATCCCACCATGTTAAAAGAAAAACACTTAATACCTGCCCGATCAGCTAATGCAAAAGTCTCACGTATGGTTTCATTAGAATGAGCGCGGTTCAAAATATTCTTTCGCAACCACTCATTGCCGGTTTCCACTCCAAAATCGATGGAGATACAGCCTGCACCCTTTAAAGCAGAAATAACAGTCCCATTTATTGTTTCAACACGTGCATTGCATATGAAAGGTAGATTAATATTTTTTTTGTACTCTGAGCAAAAGTCATGCAGCCATTCTTTGTTAAGCGTAAAGGTATCATCGGCAAAAGCTATTTTTTGTGTTTTCGGAAAAAGCATTAAGTTATTTTTAATTATGGCCATTGCCTTAGCAACCGATGGAATACGGACATAATCATGCCTGTTAGGATAGACTTCTTTTATGGCATGATTACAACAATAACTACAATTATAGGGACAGCCGCGCATCAACATCATAGGGAATACACAGCCGCTCTGGGTTACTATTTTACCATAGTCAAACAAAGAATAATCTGGAAGAGCATAACTTTCAATATCCCGCAAGGCCGATGTTGAGTTCATTATAATTTCATTGTCTGAGCGTATGTAAAAGCCCGGTGTTGTAAGAATCTCTTTGCCTTGCTGCATCCGTAAAATAAGATCGGGTAAAGAATAGTCGGCCTCACCAATACAAATTGCATTTAGCCTTGGAAACTCTTGTAAGACTTCTTCCTTAACCAGGGTGGCATGAACACCACCAGCAACAATAAATCCAGGGTCCACATCAAGATGTTCAAATAATGTCTTCACATATCTCTTTTGGTTTGTGGAAAAAGAAAGTCCTAGGACTTCCGGCTTTTTTTCTTTTATTTTCTGAACAGCTTGGATGATATCTGGAGTTTGCGACAAATGAATGAGAGAAACCTCTGCCTGAATGCACTTGAGTTGTCCAATGATCGCTGCGATGCCATGATTAAAACTGGGGTAATAACCGGTATTTATATCAAAATAGATAAGGACGATTTTTGTCATGTTGCCTATACCTCCACCGCCAAATTTTATATAATGGTGGTATTGTGAGATGGTCCAGGTTCTTTAGACAACCTGGACCATCTCAAGTTGCTTCTTCCACTGCGTGATCTGGTTGGGATGGACCTGAAAGCGCTGTGCTAGTTCTGCAAGGATCTGTTCTCCCTTGATCGCCTCCAATGCCACTTTCGCCTTGAATACTCCTCCGTGATTCCTTCTCGTGCATTTTATCATGCTCACTGCTCCTTTCTGTGCTATTATAGAGCAGCTTTATCACTTATGTCACCGTCCAGTTTTGCTAGACAGGCTCTTAGCTGCAAGTACAATGTTTATAATATTTAGAAACTGTATTGCCATCATCATTATTCAATATTACGAGACGTACGAAGTCTGTGAAACAATTGCCAGAAGTAATGTGGTAGAATAGCCAATATGAATAATATAAGATATCGATAATTAACAAAGACAACCTTTTTCAATTCCTTAATAGCTTTAGCTTTCTCACCATTAAAAATATAATTGCGGGCTCGGTAATAATTTGCGCGAGCATAGGCTTCCCTAAATCCAATAGAGTGCTGATCTCTTATCATGGGATAGTTCTTACATATTAAATTAAGAGTATATTCTCTCTCATCCGCCCATTTACCAATTGATTTAGCAGTCAACGCTTCATCATGAATTCTATATTTCGCCAGAGTATCCTGCAATACCAAAAATTTGTGATTTACAGCCAATTGCATAAAAAGGCAGTACTCCTCCGAAGCACTAACGCGTTCATCAAACCTAAGTCCAGATTTCTGCAATATTGATTTCCTAAGGAAAGCAGTCGGAACATTAATATCGAATTGCCTCAACAGATTTTCGAACTTATATCCACTATAATTCTTTAGATTGTATCTTCTTAATTCCCTTCCTATATGATCAATTTCAATGGCATCTGCATAACATAAAACGTGATCCTCATTCCTTTGCATTGCGATTACTTGCTTTGCCAATTTTTCCGGCAACCATACATCGTCATGATCAATAAGAGCTATATAATCACCCCCTGAGAGTTCTATTGCTTTATTTCTTGAATATGATAGCCCTTTATTCTGCTGATAATGATAAATTATTGGATAACCTGCATCAATGTACTCCTGAACGATAGATTCTGTTGAATCTGTTGAACCATCATTAATGATTATAAGCTCCCAATTTTTATATGTTTGATGAACAATACTTTCCAGCGTTTCTCGTAAATATTTTTTAGAATTATAACAACAAAGATTGACGCTGACAATGGGCGGCATGGCTTATTATGTCTCCTCAGGCCAAAAGAAAGTATAGTCGTCAAATAATACAGGATGCTCATCCTGATCATCTATGTGCCAAGCAGGCGCTGGCATGTTAAGCATAAATGCTTCTTCATAGCCAATATTTTGGAGGGCTGCTGGTATACCTGCGGGCACCTGAATAGTAGCAAATTGGTAATCTACGCCCGTCATGTATTCTTCATATCCTTTTGCGGTACGGATTACAATTTTGGCATTCCCCCGAATACAAGTAAATAGTCCCCAGCGCTTCAGGTGAAGATGTGGCACCTTAACCTCCCGCGGAGCAATGACCGTAAGATATACTTGACGGGGATGTTGCACTGCCTCAATCAAACCATCGTGGACATTGAAGATGGGTACAAGCCAGCCGTTTGATCGCCCTTCTTTATTTTTTGTAATAATTTTAGGGTGATGTTGAACAAAGAGCGGCATTGGGCAACCTCCGGATCATTCACGGTTAAAAAAGCTACTCACAGCCTCAATTACAGTAGATACTTGGACGTCTGTCATATCATAATACAATGGGAGAGTAAGTATCTCTTCACCAAGTTTTTCTGTAACAGGTAATGAGGTTGCGAAATGCTTGAAGAATGGTTGCAGATGGTTGGGGATATAATGAATGCCGGTACCGACGCCTTTTTCTTTAAGAACCTCAATCAAGTCTTCTCTCTTATTATTTAAAACCCTGATAATGTAAGTAAAAGGTGCCGTTTCCTTCAGATTCCATGAAAGAACTTTTATGCCGTCGATATTTTCAAAGGCATCATTATATCTTTGCACAATCTCCTTCTTTCTTTGTATGAATAAGTCGAGCTTTTTAAATTGCGCTATACCTATAGCGGCATTGATGTTACTCATGTGGTAGCGATACCCCTGTGTTGTTACTTCGTAAAACCAGCTTCTTTCATTCCTGTATCTGTGCCATGTATCTTTATCAATGCCCAATATGCGCTTTCTGCGAATTTTTTCCGCAAATTCATCATTTTCAAGAACAACGGCCCCACCCTCACCACAGGTAATATTTTTAATGGGGTCGAAACTAAAACAGGTAACATCTCCAAAACTGCCAATTTTTTTACCCTTATACGATGACCCGAATGCATGAGCAGCATCTTCAACAATGATAATATTTTTCTCTTTTCCAATATCCAACAGTGCATCCATATCGCATGAGGTGCCACAATAATGAACAGGCATTATCGCTTTCGTTCTTGAAGTAATCTTCTTTTTTACATCTTTTATATCAATGTTTAGTGTGGCCTGATTAATCTCGCAGAATACGGGCATTGCCCTAAGGGCCGTTATAACCTGTATCGAAGCACAAAAAGTGAGAGATGGCACTATGACTTCGTCGTTTTCCCCTATCCCCAAAGCATCTAAAGCGATATGGAGTGCAGTGGTCCCGGTGTTTACCGCAATAACATGACGCCTCCCTAAATACTCTTTTAAAGTATTTTCGAATTCAAAAACAGTTGAACCAAGTCCCAACCAACCTGTTTCAAATACTTTTTTTATTTCATTTAATTCTTCTATGCCAATAGATGGCCTTGATACGGGTATCATGTCTTTAATCTCCTCGCAAATTCGTATGCCTTTCTGACCAGGCTTTTTCTAAAAATTCCAGGTTTGAAGTCGTTATAACGGAACGATGCCTCTTCCGTTACGGTGAGGAACCACTTGCATACAGACGAGAGGGAATGGTTTTCCCGGCAGTATTCATATGTCTGGTTGGAGATTCCTTCATAGTCTGTGACAAGCGAATCAATGATTCTCTCCAAGCTGTTATTGCCTTTCTTAAAATGTGATGCATCGATGATGTCTGCCAAGCCATAGCGACTCGATTCAAAGAGCCACCTGAACCGATAACCATCCCGCACAGGGCCGTATGAAGCATCAAGAAGAATTGTTGGTATGCCAAGCTTGGCCCCCTCTAAAGCCGAGGTTCCCATGGCAGCCAGAACATCGATGTGGTTGAGTAAGTATTCATTGAGGACGCTGCCAGCCTTGACACCGGCATGGACTAGCCTGAAATGGTCGTGTTCGACAGAAAGCCCTCGGATCACGCGTTCGTCTGGTCCTTCACCAATGATATGAAAGATGATTTTCACCCCCTGTTTACGAGCGAACACTGACATTTTGCGGATTGTGTAGACCAAAATTGACGTTTTGAAATCGGCGAAGCGACCCACCCAGCATACATGAACAGGTCCTAATCGTTCGATCCTACGTGGTTTTTTTAGGTTTTTTTGAACGTCATCGCAGGGAACTGGCACGTATATGGGATCGGAAATTTCCACATCCAACCTCTCCGATGTGAACTTCACAGTAGAACCATCCATGAAGAAAAGAGACCTTTTGTCACTCATAGTCCGCACCAATTCCTGAAGGTGCCACTTAAGCGAAATCATCATCGTGTTCATGAAGAACTTATGAAAGAGAATGTACCTTGCCTGGATGTGTTGGAACCACGAAAGTGGGATGATCGTTTGGACCAGATTCATATGGTAAAGTGTCCAGAAGACGACACGTGTATCCCCGTCAACCCTAAGCTCTGGTCGGATCGTATAGGGAAGGATTGACTGCATGACGAGAAGTGTGTTCTTGGGGACCGTGAGCGGCACATCGTCATAAAAAGGCTGGACCTTTACCGTTGAGCCCGTTTCCCTGAGAGTCCGCGCCATGTAACCATCAGGGTAATCGATTACGCGAGTGTCGATCCCGTGATGTTCCGACAGAAACCGGGCCATCCTCATGAAGAGTATGGGCACACCACTGATCTGCCTATAGGGGAAAAAAAACGTAATTGAAGTCAATTCAGCAGCCATAAATTTAAACCGATTACCTACTTGCGGTTAGTAATCTCGTATTTCTCTTGCCATACCAGTGAAAGCATAACCGCTAAAGTCGACATATTTGCAATCTTTTTTTCTGTCATATTGCCCTTTTTTCTCAGTAATTATTGCAGGCATTCACCACGCAATCAATTTCCTTTTCAGTCATGGTGATATCCAAAGGCAGGCTGAGGATAGTCCTATGAATCTCTTCAGTGATAGGATAGTGCCGGGTGTTCCACTCTGTGTAGGCTTTTTGCTTGTGTGGCGGTATCGGATAGTGAATTACAGTCTCTATTCCTCTTTCCTTGAGATAGTTTTGAAATCGGTCACGATCATCAGTACGAACGACAAATAGATGCCATACATGCGATTCCCGCCGATTTAATTCAGGAAGAATAATTTTGTGATTATTTATATTTTTTTTATAGTAGGATGCAATATTACGACGTTTCTCATTATCTCTATCAAGATACTTTAGTTTTACCAATAAAACTGATGCTTGAATCTCATCAAGCCGACTGTTAATGCCTTTATACAAATTTTCATACTTTCGATATGAACCATAGTTTCTGAGAGCCCTGATAGTTTTTGCTAATTGTTCATCATTTGTTGTTACTGCGCCGGCATCACCCAATGCACCTAGATTTTTACTAGGGTAAAAACTAAAACCGCCCGCGTCCCCAAGGTTGCCGGCCTTTCTGCTATCATTAAACACTGCACCTTGAGACTGTGCACAGTCTTCAATAATTTTCAACTTATACTTATTGGCAATCGCTTGAATATTTTCTGAAAAAACGATTTGCCCGTATAAATGAACAATCAATATTGCTCTTGTTTTGGAAGAAATCTTTTCTTCAATCTTACTTTCATCAATATTAAAGGTGTTGATATCCGGTTCAACTAATATTGGTTTCAATTTGTTTTCTGAAATTGCCAGAATTGATGCAATGTATGTGTTGGCAGGAACGATGACCTCATCCCCTTCGGAGAATTCACCCATTTCTAAGTAAGCCCTAATAATTAAGGTCAAAGCATCAAGACCGTTAGCTACACCGATACAATAATTTGCACCAATATACTTAGAAAAAAAATTTTCAAATTCCAAAACTTTATTCCCAAGAATATACCAACCGGAATCAACAGTTTGGGTCAAGGCCTCAATAATTTCTTTTCTATACATGCCATTTATTTTTTTTAGATTAAGAAAAGGTATCATGGTAGTAAACCTATAATCAAAAAGATTTCCTCTAACTACCACAGACAAGGTCTGTGGTAGTTTATTCTATCCGATCGCAGGAGAAACTATATGGAATGGATTCCGTTTATACTATCCTAAACTCTGGAAGCGGGATCACAAACTTCGATTTGATTCCCTCTTCACGCAATCGTTCGACCATGAACTCGGCGTAGTGCCAGGCGAGGAGGACGATATAGTCCGGATGGTCTTCAAATAGACGACGATTGTTAATAACGGGAATGTGCTTGCCTGGTGTATACATGCCCAGCTTGAGTGACGTAGGCAACTCGCAGATGTACGGCATGAGGTTCTTGTCAACACCATAGAAATTAAGTAGTGTTGAGCCTCGTCCAGGGCAGGAATTGCCTACAAAGCTCAATCCCTGCCTCTTGGTTTTGTAAGCGAAATCCATGAAACGATCGCGGTTCTCGAATACGCGTTGCCTGAACTTTATCCAAGTCTCAGCCTTGTGTAAGCCCACTTTGTCTTCCAGCGCGAGAAGCTCACCAACGCTATCTTTGACAGGGTACACACCTTTTCGCGATACATAAGCGCGAATATTTCCTCCGTAGCGGTCTGCGCGCTGAACATCGAATACTTCCATACCGTAGTAAGAAAAGAGGGTAACCAGCGACTTTAGGCTGTAGGTACGAATATGCTCGTGGTAGATACCATCGAACTGGTTTTTCTCGAGAACATCAAGTAGGTACTGGCTCTCGGTGATGAATACACCGCTTTGATCCAAAAGTTCGGTCAACCCCCTCATTACCTCACCTAGATGAGCCATGTGCGCAAATACGTTGGTCATGGTGATAATCTTTGCTCGTCCATAGTCACGTACGATGTCCTTTGCCAGCGACTCAGTGAAGAAACTTTGAATCGTCTCTATTTCGTTTTCTTTTCGTGCGATTTCCGCGATATTCGTCGGCTCAACACCTAAGGTTAGCATGCCATTGCGCTTGAACCCAGTCAAGAGGGTGCCGTCGTTGGATCCGATATCAACGCATAGTGTGTTGGGCGATAGATCAAACTTCTGTATAATACCAGTTGCAAAGGCACGTTGATAAACCTCCAGTGGCTTTGAAATGCCGCTGCGATAGGGATATTCGGGATAATAAATGAGCGAACCATCAATAACATAATCCAACTGCGCCAACCCGGACTCAGGGCAGTGGAAAAGCCGCAATGGATAGGTCTTTTCAGGCTGATCCAGCATTTCCACTGTCAATAAGGAGTCGCATGGGGGCTGATGTCCTAAGTCTATAATTTCAAAAAGATTTTCTGAACCAGTGATCTGGCAGTGATTCAGTTTGCCTAGCGCAACATCATGGTGAACGGTAATCATATTACCTCCTCAATTTTCCTTGAATTTACACCCTTATATATGAAGCAGGGTTTCCAATCACAATAGCATTTGGTGGGTCATCGGGGGAAAATGCACCAGCACGTCTGCTATTGCATTGTTGCCAATGGTAATGTTAGCAAGAATTGTTGCATTCGCCTCTATAGAAGCCCATTCGTGAATAACCTCGATGTTTAGAGCGTTAATTTTCTGTAAATTCAAAAAGTAATCGCCTTTATACATCTATTTGTTGCAAATAATTAACTAAATAATCATTTTTATCTTGTCGTGCATAATCAGCCAATGACATTTCATGGCAATCTTTACTAGACAAATTTGCACCATTTTCATGCAGAAATTTCAATATCGAAATATCAGCACTTTTTTTACTGAAAGAATCCCTTGTATACATTGCGACCGTTGTACCTTTATAGTTGCTCGCATTGACATCTGCACCGCAGGATACTAAGTATTCAACAATATTCAGATGATTATAGTAAACTGCTACCATTAGAGGTGTCCAACCTTTTTCATTTTGAACATTAATGTCATTGAAGAAATGCGCATATTTTCGAAGCCCTTTTATATCTCCTAATTGACATAAATCCATAACTTTCGGATACACATCTTTATACACTAATAAATCGTAATCAATTGTAGAAATTATTAGTTTCCCTATATCTTCGTCAATTAAACAACCAACTTTTTCGTAACTTTTACTTGAAAGTATTTTGCTGGAAACAATGTTATGGCCCATGATTTGTGGCAGTTGATATTCTCTGAAAGCATATGCCCTTATTTGGTTATGAATTTCAAAAGCCGTCTTATTAAGATCAATTATTAGATTGTTATAGTCGATGCTTTTTCGTGAGTAATAGGTTGAATCTCGACTCGACTGTTTCGAGACTTTTATATTCCCGGTAGCCAAATCATTAAAATATGATTTCACAATATCTGTTCCTGTTTTTATATATTTTAGATATAAATCCCGCGAGGTATCTTTTATATCGATTCTGATTTTTCTTTGCGCTATTATATCGCCCGTATCAATACCACAATCAATCAAATGAAGAGTAACTCCGCTTTCCTTTTCTCCATTCAATATAGGCCACGCCGAAGTAAACATGCCTTTATATTTTGGAAGTAATGAAAAATGAATATTGTATATTTTCCTTGTCTTAAAAAATATCGGGTTAATAAGCCTATAATATTCCATAGATAAGAATGTTAAATCTTCGATGTCGTAAAGTTCATCTAATGAGCAAATATTTATATTTAGTTCTGATACTGCTTTACGAAATGACCGTTGCCAACCATCCTGCCCTATATCATTTTTGTCAGTCAAAGCCAACACATCTGCAACATTGAAATGTTGAAGAGCATATCTCAAAATATCAACAGCAATGTTATTTTTGCCTGCAATACAAATTTTCAAACTAACCACCCAATGAGACCTTTGAAAAACGCCCTATTTGTCATTGCGAACGCAGTGAATAAATTTCATAACCAATTGTTGTTAAAGAGATTGCCACGGCGCATACGCGCCTCGCAATGACAGAGAGGACAGAAATTCAAAGGTATCATCCCATATCTTAATGTTCTTTTCATCCACCTTTCCCGATGCGACAAAAGCAAGAAATAGGGCTACAGAGCCCATCATTCTTATTTTTCTAAATTTCTTGATCTATTTCGCTGAGACATTCTAATAGACCCTGCCCCATGTCTGTATAACAATTCGTCGTAAGCTTTCTGCCAATTTTTGGCATGTAATTATATGGTGTTATATAATAATGTGACAAATTCGAACCGGGCTCAAAGCAAATGTCAACAGAGTTATGAAGTATTTCCTTGATCATAGTTAAAAGATATTTGAATTTTACTGCCTGGTGTCCAGTAATAATTATATGCTGATTTTTATAGGTCTCGCTCAGAATATCCACGCTGAGTTTTGCCGCATCTCTGACATGAATGTACTCGCGCATTTCTTCACCATCCCCAGTCACAACAATTCTTCCTTCTTTCAAAGCTTGGGATAAGTAGCGGTTTATGCTGTTTCTCGCCGTGGCGCGCGGTCCATAAAGTGTACCATACCGCAAGATATTAAATTCCAGCCCATACTTATTATTAAATTCTTCCACGTATATTTCAGCAGCTTGTTTACTACAGCGATAGAAGCCGCCCCTGTTGCTGTATACATAAACTGAGCTAGCGAAAACAAATCGCTTCACCCCAGCCTTCACAGATGCATCAAGAACATTTACATTTCCTTCTATGTTGAATCGCACCGTTTCAAGGGGCTTTGTTGTAGAATCATCGAGGTCTGCAATGCCTGCAAAATTATATACCACGTCGCATCCATCCACTACGTCACTAACACTCTGTAAATTTAGTATATCTCCGATGATCATCTTTTGATCGTGACCAAGATATGCCGACTGATTCCGATCAAAAATCGTGACATCATATCCCCTATTACTCAGTTCGTCAGCCACATGGCTTCCGAGAAATCCACTACCGCCAAAGACAATGACTTTCATGTATTTAAATCCCTTATTACTTTTGTAAGATGCGTCATATCTGGAATCCTGATTGTTGACTCGACATAGGCATTTTCAGATGTTTGACGTAATATGAATCGCAATCCAGCGGATTGCGCCGCGACTTGGTCTGATTCTGCATCGCCCACAAAAATGGCATCTTGCCGCTGAAGATGGAAAGCTTCAAGTGTTTTCATTATAATGTCATGTTTAGAAGCGGGGGCACCATAAATACCCCTAAAATATTTATTGATCCCTTTCGATGATATAATGTCTAATAGCTCCTCCTCAGGTGTTCCCGAAGCAATAAAAAGAAAGTGCTTTTCAAAGTTCATCTCAATGAATTCTTTCGCCCCAGATACAAATGGGGCTCGTTTAACTTTATTCGCAACAATTTCTGAAAATTGCCTCCCCATCTCGACGCCTATTGCTTCAGAATAAGGTTCATTTAAGATATTCTCATAAAAATATCTGAATTTTACAAATCTGGATATACCCATGTTTTTAATATGATAAGTGACAATTTCATCAACTTTATCCGGCCATCTCGAAAAAACATCTCGAAAGGCTTCGGTTTTTATTGCTGCGGATTCAATCAAAACGCCGTCAAAATCAAAGATTACTGCTTTTATCATTCAGTATCCCTATTACTGTACATGGGGCGCTATCCAAGTCGATCATTCGCAGGGGAAAAGCCCAAACTTGTAACAGGTTTGTCAAATCACCCGAGAGGTCCATGTCTTCGAAAATTAAAATAGGTTCGTTTTCACCCTGTGGATCTAAAAATGCACGATGGGCGCTACGCCCCTTTTCTCTGTTCTGATATGCTGAAATAGAAACCCAATCAATCCCAACAGCCCTCAAATTTGGAAAATTCTTACGCAAAAAGAAACCTACATCCGGATCGACTCCGGGGTTCTCTGAATGGTACACGTCCTGGTCTCTATAAAAAGACCAAGCCGCTTTGAAAAGCAACAAATCCGTTTCTTCGGTCAATTCATTAAGCCAGTCACCACACATAATGACTTCTGATGGTTTCAAATCAAAGCAAATTACCTTGGGTTTTTGAAACACCCAATATCCTGCCTCGTAATCAATAATTTTCTTCCCCTGTTCAAAAAAATGATAGGGAGAATCCACGTGGGTACACCAGTGGTTCTGCAATGTGAAGACGAAGGTGTTTGATGAATCACCATCCTGTAGTGATTTTATCTTTCTTGGTGTTATTGATTCCAGGCCGCCATAAACAGGGATAACGGAGTCGAAAGGATATGACAGGTATTTATGCATCATGAACGGAACTAATACAGTATCGGTAAAGATCTCTTTGAGTCATATGACTGCAGCCCCACGGAGGCCATCAAGCAAATGCTCGACAGCAAAGCGTTCCATCTGTTGCCGCGCCTCATTGGCATAGGAGCCGATATGCGGAGTCAATATCACATTGTTTAGTTTTTGCAACGGGCCTTCATATGGTTCTTTTTCAAAAACATCCAGACACGCGTAACCAATCCGACCATCTAAGAGTCCCTGATACAGGGCTCCCTCATCAATCAAGTCCCCTCTGGCGGTGTTCACGATGACCACGCCATTTTTACCTATTCTTGTAAGCATCTCATGGTCAATGATTTTAGTATTTCCACTGGCATGGATAGTAATAATCTGCGCTCTTTCAAGCAATTCGGACAGAGTTACAGAATCAGCCCAATCAACGTTAATCTGCACGGCATCATTGAAAATAATTGTGCATCCGAAAGCCTTGGCGAGTTCTCCCACCCTGCGACCAATGACCCCGAATCCAACGATACCTATTGTCTTATCTTTTAGTAGGCTGCCCATTTGTTTCTGCCACTTGCCCTGTTTCAGCAATTGGTCTTGCAGGCAGATGTGCCTTAGAGAGGACAGAATCAGCCCCAGAGTCAACTCGGCAACGGCATCTGCAAGAACACCCTCGGTACGGTAAACTCTTATCCCCAGTTCCTGCGCAGTTTCTCTATCAATGTTATCCCACCCTGCACCAACCCGTGAAATGACTCTAAGATAGCCCGTTGCCATCACAAGTGTCGCGCGATCAATCTTTTCAGTACCTGCCAGCAACCCAACGGGTTGATATTTTTCCAGCAAACCGTTTAATTCTGACTGGATAAGCGTGCGCCCATAGGGATTGCATATCAGATTTATGCCTGCTCTTTGCAAAGGCGCAATAATGTCTACGAGATCTTTTGCAAAGGACGATGTTGTCGTGAGTACGGTTCGGTTCTTTTTTTGAATCATTTTTCTACTTCTGCGCCCATACCCAACAGTGGGAACTTAACTGATGGTCGCTAAGAAATTTCTGGAAGGCTTTTTGTGTTTCACTATCCTTCTGAAGCAAATGATGGATGAAGCGCTGTTGATCCTTAAATTCCGGTTTTCCGTCGATACTATTTCGCACAATATCAACATCCAGTTTGCCTGGTGTAAAAATGTTTACGTCTGAAAATCCTGCCCGCTTCATAAGGTGCTCAAAACCTGCAACCGACATGAAATTGATATGATGTGGCGGGGATACGTTTTTTGAACTTTCCCATAAAACTTGAATGTCAAATCCGTCCACGGTCAAACCAGTGAGTAACACTCTGCCGCCAGTGCGCATCAGTTTCCTCAATGAATTGCAAAAAGATAAAGGATCAAAAACATGTTCGATGACTTCAAAAGCTATGACAAGGTCAATTTGCTCATATAATTCTGTGGCTTCTTCGGCAAAGCACGCCGTTACGGATAGATGTTTTTCTCTGCATATTTTCGACATGTCTGGATTTGGCTCAATAGCAATCAATCTCGTCCCCGGACAATGATGCCGCCATTCCTCAAGAAAAATCCCAAACCCTGCACCTATATCGGCGATAACTTCAGGCTTAAAATGACTTTCCGAGCATAATCTTGCAATTTCTTCAACCTTGGGCCGAAAAAGATGTTTTCTTCTTGCTTCGGCAACGGTAGGAAAAAAAGTGCGTGCCCAGTATTGAGATGATGGACTATCTTTATAAAAGCGATCAAAAGCCTCTCTGACCGGGCGAGGGGATTGATAAAGCGTCCCGCAGGTATTGCAGATGACATAACCAAATCCATTCTTTTCAAAGGCATGCCTTATATCGCTTCCATTACAAGCTGGACAATCAATGTGTTTTCTTTCTGATGTCTCAAAGTAACTGACTGCATCAATAGCACACAAATCAAGGTATTTCTGAAAAAGATCCGCAGGCCGAATATCAGCTTCTTTCATTCAAAAATCTCCTTATGATTATGAGAGATATTGTTTATCATACTGGCAGGATCTCCTGCGACGATACCTAAGGTGGTACATCTTTAATCGCGATGGCGCCGGCAGCAGTTACACAGCGCATACCAATCCAGACATGCTAATACGTTTTTCTTAAAGAATCATTCTTCATTTTATCCGCAACTTTTTCCAAATCTTCCTTTGTATCAACGCTATATGTCTCGGCTGTCGTCATCACCATGTGCACGTTATCCCCATGTTCAAGAATCCTCATCATATCCACAGACTCAATCTTTTCAAGGGGTGTTGATGGCATTGCATTAAATTTTAGAAGATAGTCCCTTCGAAAAGGAATGATGCAAACCTGCTTTAGCATTGGCACCTCTGAAACTCCTTTCTTTCGTGAAGGAATCGGTTCACGGGAAAAATAAAGCGCGCTGCCGGTCAGTCCAACGACCACTTTGACTTCATTGGGATCTTCAAATTCTTCCACAGTTTTAATCTTTGCCATTAGGTTCACAACATTAATTGTAGTGTCATCTAACAAAGGTTTGACTGCCTGGTTAATCATCTCCGGCATCAACATCGGTTCATCTCCCTGCACCATGACAATAATATCAATCTTTTGACCGGTTTCGGATTCGATTTTGATCATGGCTTCAGCAGTCCGGTCACTTGCACGCTCGTGTGTATCTGCAGTCATAATGGCCTTTCCGCCGATACCTGAGATATATTGAAATATCTCTTGATCACAAGTGGCTATATAAGTTTCTGCTAATTCCTCGCACATTTGCGTACGCAGATAAACATGCCCGATCATGGGTATGCCACATATTGACGCCATGGGTTTACCAGGGAAACGAGACGAGGACATACGGGCCGGGATTATTGCAACCACATTCATGATTATCTCCTTTACGGGCAGGCTCTTAATTACTTTTACACATCATAGCATAAATACGCTAATTCTTCGTTGATCAATCTGATTGCATTTTCATCTTTACCCTTCATTTGTTTCCATATCCCTATGTTTTTTATAGATTTTTCAGGATCGAAGGATTTCTTTTTACGCACATGAATAGACGAGGTCTCTCCTAGAAAATTCAAGATATTCGCTATCGTTTCTTCATATTTCAAAACGATGTCTTCAAATCTAAGTCTTAGGATTCTACGATCATCAACTGTTGACTTAATTTTTGAAAACTGTAGCTTCTGTCGTTCAATAAAATTTTTTATATCATCTGTATTTAAAAAGCTGCCTTTCATTTTCCAGAAATGCTTTTTTTCGTATTCTGGAATAAATACATCACTTTTTACAAAAATACTGGCATAAATATCTCTTGGGTCTCGTTGTACTATGATGATCCTTGCATCTTCAAACAAGTTAAGTCCTCTTGTGGGGTTGAATGGTTCTATCGCATTATGCATGACAAATACACGAGTATCCTTATTTGCAATGCAAGTAAAAAGATCATTAAAGTACTTTTGCGTAAGTTGAAGAAAATTATCAGGCGCAGCCATATAAACGGTTTGGTTAAACTGTTTCTTTCCGAAAATATTCGCTACTACCCGTTGGTAGAACTGCATAATACTCGCTTCGTCGACAATGGGATATGGCCAGAAACCTTCATAACTGTAGTTAATTAGAGATTTAACATATTGGTCACTGAGCCCGAAGAAATTTTTATTGAAGTAATGTTCATAGTTCATACCATTGGCAATAAACATGCTGTATGGCCGGGTAAGCTTTGCACTAGTACCTAAGCGCAATACTACCTTTCTAAATCTGCGTATTGCGGCATCGGAACGGATTGGTGACCAGTCATCATGCAAAGCGGTACATAGATCCAATAAACCACCTTGTATTCGAAGCAGGTTGAACTCAAAATTGTGAGGAGGAACCTGATAACCATCAAACTCATTCAATAAATCTGTGATCACACCTTTACCGGAATGTCCGAAACCCGAAATGTCAACAAACTTATACATCAATATCACTTATGCCAACGTGGCTTGTTGGGGAAACGACTTGAGGCCATTCTGGCCGGGATACCTACTACCTTCATTACTCCCGCTTCACCGCTGCCAATCCTGTCCTACAGGCCGTATCCAGCATTCGTGTATCAAGGCTGTAAGCAATAAATTTGAAGCCTTCTTTAATACGTGCTTCAAGTTCAATAATGTCCGGTTCAACAATATGAATGCCACCAGGTTCATTAAGTAGCGAGCCTACCTGCCTGATTCTTTCAATAGCTGCAACTATATTCGGATGATCAAACTGTCCAGGCAAACCCATTGATGCGGAAAGGTCATAAGGTCCGATAAAGTATCCATCTACACCAGACGCCGAGAGAATATCTTCCAGGTTATTGACCGCATCGATATGCTCAACTTGAACAATCACAATAGCCTTATTTTCCAACCACTCTCGATACTTTTGAAAAGTCGTTCCATATCCTTGTGCGCGTGCTAAACCCACGCTCCGCGCACCCTTTGGAGGATAGTAAACTGCTGCGACTGCAGCATCGGCTTCTGTTCGAGTTTTTACCATTGGCACAATGATACCATGTGCCCCGGCATCCATCACCCTTTTTATTTGAACAGGATCATTAATAGATAAACGCACAAGCGGTACTACTCCACAAAGATTGATGACACGAATTAATTCTTCTGCTTCCCTTATAGTAATTACACTATGTTCAAGATCTACAACCAACCAATCAAAACCGGCTCGAGCCATAATCTCAGCAATAGCCGGATGGGCAAGTGTAATCCATGAACCTATTGTAATCTCATTTTGACTCAATTTTCTTTTTAGAAACATTTATAAAACTCCTATCCAAAGATTTGAACCAATTTAAGAGTTTGAAACCCTGGTTTCATGGAAGCGCTGAAGGCGGTCTTGAGTATAAATGTTCTCGCCGCCATTTCCTTCTGAAAGTATTGACCGGAGATTCAAATAAATAAAAACCTACTGCTGATAAAATCATTGTTAGCATTAAATATAACATAGCTTTTATGGGCGTGTTAATTTTTTGCCCAACTGCCTGAAACAGCCATATTATAAAATAATGTCCAAGAAAAACGCCATAAGACAAATTTCCCCAAAAACTATCAAATTTACTTTGTTTTACTCTTGATAGAAAATGAACAATAGGAATACCAACAATGATACCTGTTAATGCTTCAAGGTTATATTGAACATTAATATAACCGTTAATTGTAAGAACAACAAAAATAATAAAAACATATGACGCTATAAAAATAATCATATAGTTACTTGTTCTTAGGTTATCATAGAGATATGAGCCACATAAAAAAATAAACAGAGTACCAGGAATTAATCTGTATCCATAATAGTCTGTAGGAATAATATTAAAGCTTGCCAAAGAAAATATTATCATAGAAAAAATAGTTAAATACTGACAAATTTTGTAATTTTTTAATATTATCGGAACCAACCAATAAAAAAGAACTATATTTCCTAATGCCCATGCCTGAGGAATCAACGAATATTTACTAATATCAAAAAACATATAGAAATTCAGGGGAACAATCATTAAGTTCAATATAAACCTACTTAAAGTAAGCTCTAATGCTAAATGAGGCGATTCTATCTTTGTCAAAGAAATTAACATTGCAGTAATTAACAAAACAAACAAATATTGTGGATATAATCGCAAAAATCTATCCATATAAAAATTAAAAATCCATATCTTGATGGATAATAACTATGTCTGAAGAGTGCTGTCATTGTAAAACCACTAATAATATAAAACTGTATCGCTGCAAATACTGCTGGGCTGAAGTTTTCTGCATGAAAACCAACGTGTCCCATTGCTATTAAGACTGCTAAGATGAATCTATAAATACCAAACATTATCTAAATTAATTAAAAGATGTGATGTTACGATGCACCCATTTACTCATGTTGCATCGCTTGGCTTGTGAAGGAAAAACGGTCGTCCAACAGTGTCAGACGTAGGAGAAGAAAAATCAAACCATAAATAAGCGGGACTGCTTGAAACAGGTAGTAAATTAAATAACCAACAATCGCCGCGTAAGACAAAAGCCTGGTAAGACGATACGAATCCTGATTACGATAAGTATTTCTTTTCGAACCCTTAGTGATTGATCTATAAAAACAGATAATAACTATACCAAGCGATAGGACAAAACCTATTCCAAATAACCCATACTCCGTCAAAACACTTATATATAGATTGTGAGGATTATGTCCAACAGTAAGTCCTTCTTCTCCAAGAAACGAGGCCACTGAGTTTGAGTTCATAAAGTCCTGCGCAAGGCCTGGTCCCACACCAAAAATCGGGTAATTCAAGAATACATCTATCGCTCGGATCTGGGATTCTGCTCTGCTGGACATTGAGTCCAAAGATAGAATGCCACTTTCCCGGTACTCAGCGTAATACATAACTGCATCCACAAAATCTATTTTCTCAAGCAAAGTGCTTAACAGGCTATTGTAATCAATTAGGAAAGACGTTATGCTGAGGATGATGGCAAATGCAAGAAGTGTTTTCTTAATGGTCAATCTATAATGGACCATCAGTACAATGGCACTCATCGCCATAGCTGCGAGTACAGAACCTCGATTATATGTTAGCAGTATCAATAGAATGAAAAGGATGCAAAGGACTCCATAAATTACTTTTCGCCTTGATAAGAGAAAATACAGGCAAGATGCACTGCCAAGAATTAGTATCAGGGAAACGAGGAGATCGCCGGAGTGTAACACACTCCTGAATGCACCCCTATAGTTAAGCGCATAGTAAACTACCCCTTGTGGAAGAATTGAGGTATATCTGCTCAGTATATACTCTATCACCAATAAAAAGGAACTTGCCAGAGCATAAAAAAAAATCCTCTCAACTGCCTCACGTGTGTTAATGAAATACATCGCTCCCTTAAACAAAATTACGGCGGCTATCAACGGAAATAGTGATAGAAACATAATACCATACTGCTGGGTAGCTATAATATTTGTATAATCCTGCTGTGTAGCCACAATATCTGTATCTGCTGGAATTATTAATATATGGATCAAGCCAATAAGAATTATCATATAAGAAAAAAACACAAGACGTCTAATATTTGGGAACATTTTCTGGCAGACGAATGACTTTCTCCTTGCCAAAACTGCTATTGCAATCGTTCCAATAATAAATACATCAAGAATTGTATACATAGATATACTCACTGTTTCAAACCCAAATCCAACGTTCATTAAGGAAGGCATGTCCGGCTTAAGCTCTTTTTTTGGAAAAAAGAAAAACATTAATAGCCAATTATATATTGAGATATGTGGAGGAGCGATCAAACCAAAATAAACACAGTATAAAATCCCCACACAAACTAAGACTGTAAAGTAAACAACAGAACCGATTTCAGAATAAGGAGTAAAATAACCAAAATACATTAGCACTACTCCTGTCAAGAAGAACATGCCAAAAAAGATCGCATTCTTTAATGGATACTCAAAATCTGTATACAGTTTTCCTGGTGTAGTATCTGTCACGAGATTAGATCCTTAAAATGATTATTGTGGGCTACAAACATCATTTCCTGTTATTTTTTTGAACATTTTTGCCAAATCGTCCATCCAACTATTGCTGGTCTTAGCAAATCTTTCAGAAAATCTGTTTTTTGCATGTTGGATCTCGGCCTGTTGCCACCACAGGTCAGGGTTGTGATAAATCTCATTTACTTTACTGGCTGCCGATTCAGGTGTGTCATGAAGAATCCCGACATGACGTAATTCATCAAAATATGGCTGGGCATCTTCTCTTAGTTCCCAATGATTGGGATTCCAAAAAATAACAGTGGGATGATTTAAAACAAAAGTCTGTAAGTAGGTAGTTCCATTATACGTAGCTATAAATAATCTACTTTTTTGAACTTGTTTTAGCATCGACTCTTTCCCAAAATATAGTTTTAATCTGGGATCTATATCTTTCCAACGGGCAAGTTGATTCAAATCCCAATCATCCGGGGAAGGGCGAAGCAAAAGTAATTCATGGACATCTGGCAACACTGCCTCAGAAAAGCGTTTCTGTTCATCCAAATACCTAAGCCATTGGGGCCCAACAACAAAACTATGCATTAAATAAAAATAACGTGGGACAGACATTGCTGCCCACAGAATATGTCCACTTAAACAACGCTTCCTTTCCCTCATTAATTTCCAAAGAGTACCACTGGCAATTGGAACAACCTTTGGTTTCTCATTATCTTGCCATCCCCAAGAAAAATAATAATCTGATATTCCAATTTCATGATCTTCCCTACGTGAAAATAAGCCGGTACCATAATGCCCACCATGCTGTGATATTACAAGTTTTGTTCCAGACTCTTTCTTGTAAGCAGCCCAAAACTTAAAACATTCATTGCTTTCATGAGCTGCTGCTGTAAAAATTAATTTTGGTTTTTTTGGAAAAAACCGCAGAGAATGATTGGCTAAATGGCGATAGCCTTCTATATAGGCTTTTGGTATTTGATTCAAAATTAATTTATCTAAAATTGACTCAAATTGGGTATTACCAATTTTTAAAAAAAGGTTCTTTCTTAATTGAAAATTTAAGGGAAACTTACTGGTATTATCTGCTGGTGCTTCAATGTATGGGTATTGACCGAGAAAATAATTAAGTTTTATCATATCTAACAAACTAAAACTCTCAGCAATGACATATCTATTGTTATTGCTTGGTAAATATTTTCCAGGAAAAGCCAATATATGTTTTATAATGTCTTTTGTTTTGACTTTCTTTTTTTTATAAATTGATAAATCATGTTCAATAAATTCAAATTGTATATTGCCAAGTATTTCAATTAAATAACTATAAATATAATGATTGTATGAATCATTAGTAAATGAGACTGCAAATTCCGGGAAATCATTAGGGATAAAATTTACTTTATCAGTTCTTGTAATCCATGTATTCGTAACTAATCCAGAATCTGCTGCTGTTTTTATTGAGAGATATCTATCATAAAATATCTGAATAAAGTAATAAAGCCAAGGTCCAATAATTATTCGCCAATAGTTTAAAGAAAAGTCCACATTATGGACTTCATTGAGTTTATAGGATAAGCATCTGATGTATTTCTCGTACACCTCTTTCATGTACAAGTAGTCACGATAGAATGCAGGGCGATTATCCCAATGGTAAGGAAGCATCTTATAATCTAATTTTTCCCATTCTTCCTTTCTCTTATATAACTTGCACCATTCACCGAGAAAAAGGATTTTTTGACTTTTATCCCAAAAATCTTCCAAAGCGGTTGTTACTAAAAACATTTAACGAATAATCCTCATATTCAGTTAGTTATCACGGTGCCTGCAAGACAAAAGGGTATTGTTAATTTTATATAGTTATGGTAAACTTCCAGCTATCTTATTTCCAATAAAGGAGGATTTATCATGGTCACCTGTCCCAAATGTGGTTGTGGA
>JAGVGM010000065.1 GCA_020057065.1 Thermodesulfovibrionia bacterium | reverse complement strand
CTTAGCTGCAGGCAACGAAGCAACTGAAATATTAAAAAGCTATCCTTCCCTGACCTCGGAAGACATTCAGGCAGCCATCGCCTATGCAGCAGAACTGGCACGGGAAAGGGTTATCGTCACGGCTTCTGGAATATCATGATGAAATTCAAGATTGACGAAAACCTTCCTGTTGAAATTGCAGTTCTTCTTAGCGATGCTGGCCACGATGCCACAACGGTTATCGATCAGGGCATGGCCGGCGCCGTTGATTCACATATCATAAATATATGCTTACGTGAGAAGCGTGTCTTGATAACGCTTGATCTTGATTTTGCCGATGTACGCGCTTATCCGCCACGTCTTTTTTCTGGAATCATGGTTATGCGAGTGGTTCGTCAGGATAAGCGGCATTTGATTGATGTTTTTACACGAGCACTTCCTGTATTAAAAAATGAACCTGTTAAGCAGAGATTATGGATAATCGAAGAAACACGAATCAGGATCCGGGGAGATGAGGATTTACGGAAAAACAAAAGGAAAATATGAAAATGATCAGATTCCTGACAGAAGAGATCATTATTAACATGATAGAAGATGTTTATGCTTCCTCAAAATCAGAGGAAATGAAGCAAGCTCAAATGGTAGTTTTACATCATTGTTTAGATTGCCTCAAAAAAGGAGAGACATTAACCATTGATTCCGAAGAAAGAATAAAGCTTCATGAAATAGGAGAGAAACTCCATTGATTACAGCACAAGAAATTCTGGGGGCAGTGTGCCATGTATTTTCCGGGAGTAAAGGGGGGAATCAAGCACGTTATGCTTAAGAGTGAAAAAGTTGAACTTCATCAGGCCAAGGAGTCTAAAAACGTATAATTATGAGCCTACCAATTTCGCTGAAAAATCAACGGCATCTTAAGAGATTGGATCGTTGTTATAATAAAACCATTAGAAGTTTTGATAAAAAACTTCTCAAAGAAAGAAGATTGCTCGAAAAAAAAGGAGAGAAAGCTGTACAAATACATCAGGCACTATTCCCCCTAAGAGAGAATAAATATTCTGAATTGACAATTTTGGAAGATACGATCAAAGTGCATATTACCCAAAGCCTCCTATCTGAAACAAGAAGGCTATTCTTAACGGTACCTTTTGACAATGAAGATGAAGAAATGTGGGGTGGTTTTGCTTCAGTTGGCGAACGGTACTTAACAAATCAGGGGATTAATTTACTCAAATCATTAATCCGTGAAGAGAAATTGAGTATTAGTCGCGAACGTAACGAAAGAATGAAAAGTTGGTTTCAATTAATCACGATATTATCTGGCTTGGTCGGCACACTGACGGGATTTTTGGCAATTCTTTATCAGTTTTATAAACATTGACAACAGATAAATCTGGAGGAATAATAAACGACCTTTCTGTTAAGAATAGGAGAATGATTATGGCATTTGCAACTGATGATTTGAACCAAGCTGAAGAAATTATAAAAGAGATAATTAATGTGGAATACCACGAAAAAACATTAGATATTTGCCGTTGGCTTCTCTCTTTTAATGATCATGAGCTATCTCATAAAATCAAGTTTTATAATATAAATCCAAACAGCAAACATTCAGACGTCAGGTTTTGTGTTGATCAGGGCCACGATTGTGAAGGTCCTAAAAATAAGAATTGGTTCTTGGTTGTAAGGCCTGCCTTTCAAATGAATTTTCATATAGATCATTCTAATTATCCATATCTCAAACAAAGTGATCCAACGTCAAAGTTTATTTACTCGATTAATGCTGGTAATTGTAGACAACTTCCAGTGGAAACTTTAAAGAAACACATCGTGGAGGCGTACTGTTTTAGATTAAAGAAACTCAATATAAACTCGGGTCGTTGCCGTGATATCGATAACGGTATCATTACATCAAAACTCAGTGAAACTCCGATGCGAAATAGTATGGAACAGCTTTATGACTATTACAAAGCCCAAGGCTATTTCTTTCCCCGGGAAATTCTAACCCGCTACTTCCTATCCTTGAAAACCAAACCCTTCGTTATCCTTACTGGCATTTCCGGAACAGGTAAGACTAAGATCGCCCAAATCTTCGCCGAATATATGTGCCAGGATGACAGTCCGGAGGAAAGAGAAAAGCGTATCGCTTTTGTTCCCGTCCGGCCCGACTGGATGGATAACAAGGGGCTTCTTGGCTATTACAATCTCCTCGCTGAAGAATACCACGCCAAACCGGTCCTGCACCTCCTGCTCGAGGCGAAAGAGCATCGTGACAAACCCTATTTTATCATTCTCGATGAGATGAACCTGGCAAAGGTGGAACAGTATTTCTCCGATTTCCTGAGCATCATGGAAAGCCGTGTTTCAGGCAAAGACCTCGGTGCGCAGCTTGATCTCCATTCAGTCGGTGAGGCCAAAACCAAAAGTGGCGATGATATTCCCGAAAAGTTGCATATCCCTCCGAATGTCTATTTTACCGGCACCGTCAATATTGATGAGTCCACTTATATGTTTAGCCCGAAAGTACTGGACCGGGCGAATGTAATCGAATTCAACGACGTTGATCTGAAGAACTATGAAAAGGGCTTCGTTGATTCGGATAGGTTTATTTTGGAAGACCATGATGTTAGAAACAAACTTCTTCCCGCAGAAGGTGAAACACCATTTTGTTCCAGAAACGATTTTATCAAGGCAGTG
>JAGVGM010000106.1 GCA_020057065.1 Thermodesulfovibrionia bacterium | reverse complement strand
TGCTCTCCGCTGCTGCTTCCTCAGCAATAGATGGGAAGACTTCTGGGAGACACGGTCTTGTGCCTGACAGGGTTACCAAAAAATTTGTCGTGCACCCATTATTGCTTCATGGCAATTATGCTCTTTTTCTTTCCCTGTCTACTGACTGCTATCTACTGCCTACTTTTTAGAAGTGTTCTCTGTAGTTCCGCATAATAAAATTCTCTTCCCAAAAATTTCTGTCATTTGCTAAAATGTCGTATGTCAAATAATAATTTGCACAAAAGACTCCCTGTGATTCAGGACGCAGACCTGAACGGCAAGATAGTTCTGGTCAGGTTCGACCACAACGTTGTAAAAAAAGGCGTTATAAAAGATCCTTTCCGGATAGATAAGACCCTCGGCACACTTTACTACATAGTCGATCGCGGCGGACGTCCCATCCTTATGACCCATGTCGGCAGGCCCAAAGATAAGAAGACAGGGAAAATAACATGCAGCCCCGAAGACTCTGTAGAGCCTATTGTCGAATATTTACAGCGCAAGCTTCACATAAAAATCTATACACCGGAATGTGAGAAGGACCCTGAGCTCGGTATCGCAGGATTGTGTGATGATGTGTTCAGCGCTTTGAAGGATTTGAAAAACAGGGAAATAGGCGGTATCTATCTGCCAAATACAAGATGGTTCCGGGGCGAAGAAGGCGAAGGTTTTTTCAGGGATAACTTCGCGGTACAGCTCTCTGATATTGCTGATGTTTATGTAAATGACGCCTTTGGTTCATGGCAGCCTCATGTCAGCACATACGATATTACAAAATTCATTCCTTCGTATGCGGGCTTCCTCATGCAGCAGGAGATATCAAACCTGAGCAACGTGATCAATCCTGAAAGACCATTTCTTGCGGTTATTGCAGGCGCAAAATATGATACGAAAATAGGCCCTCTTTATGCGATCTATGAAAAAGCCGACCACATAATACTCGGCGGTGTTCTATACAACGGTTATCTCTGTGCAAAATATAATATCTCCATTCAGGGCATTGCAGATGAAGACGTTGAGGCTGCAAAAAAACTGGTCAGCATAGATGAGAAAAAACAGAAGATACTCGAACTCCCTTACATAGTAGAATCAGATACAATGGAAGGAAAAATTGAGGGCAGATACAGAACGATATGCATTGACGATCTCCGGAGCGGGAACAAGTATGGATATATGCTGGATATAGACCCAAGATCGTTCGAAAATAAAGAGGTTGAAGATGCGATACTAAACTCAAAGACCATTTTTGTCAATGCAGTAATGGGTTTTACCCCGCACTTCTGTGAAGGTTCAAAAGCGCTTGATGAAACAATAGACAAGAACAAGACCGCTCTGAAAATGTACGGCGGCGGGGATACGCTCCAGGAATTCAAGAACCTCTGCCCCGGCCTCTATCTTTCCATCCTTGACAGCACAAAATATTATTTCTTCACAGGAGGAGGCACGGTCCTGACAGCGATAGAGAAGGGCAGTCCCTATGGGTTAAAAGCCATACAGGCTTTAATGGAAAATAAGGAAAGACAGGGGAAGAGCTTATAGTGAAAACTTTTTACAGATCTCTTGCGTGTATGATTTTGTTTCTTGTTATTCCTTTATCGACAGCATCATCTTTTGAAGGCCCTCTTCAGGTCAACAATCTTTATCCGATATTTCTTCATGCAGATCAGCAGTATCTGGATAAGGCGGCTGCTGAGAACTCCATGTCTTACAGCCTCTCGCATTCAAGCACATACACTGTGCAGAGTTCCGGTGAATGGGATCTTGATCTTGATATGGAAATAACAGAACTGAACTTCAGATATAAAAGCATTATAAAAGATACTATTGAGTTTGATCTGGACCTCCCTGTCCTTATTATCGGCGGTGGATTCATGGATGGTTTTCTTGAAAGCTATCACAACACTTTTGGTCTGCCTGATTACGGCAGAAGCCGGCGGCCCAATAATAAATTTCTCTACGTGGTCAGAAGAGACGGTGCATTAATTATCGATGGCAAAAGCGGAATAAGTTTGGGCGATATCAGGCTCGCCCTTAAAAAACCTTTGATCACCTCTGACGGGTTCGTTTTATCCATAAAAGGAGATATCGAACTGCCGGTTGGAAACGCCAAAAAGGGTTATGGCAACGGCAGCCTGGATGCGGGACTATCTTTACTTCTCGATAAAAAAATTACAGACAGTATTATCACTTACGTAAATTTCGGAGCCGTATTCCCGGGTGATGTGAGAGGACATGAAAAAATAGATCTGAAGAATTTTTATTGCGGCGGGTTAGGGATTGAGGCTGATGCAGGGGATGGATTAAGTTTTCTCGTTCAACTGCAGGGGCAATCTTCAATATACCCCCAGACAGATCTATTAGCTGTTGACAGAGACTCGTACCTATTAATCCTTGGAGGCAGATATAAAACAGGAAAAAATAATTATGATCTCTCTCTTACAGAAGATATCAATACATCGGGCGCCCCTGATTTTATTTTAAATCTGACATATAAGGTTAATTTGTAACTATTATGAAAAATGAAAAACTGATTCATGACTGGATGGTATCCTACCTGAAAGACAGGCTTTCAAGGGATTATAATGATGTCAAAATAAATATTGAAGATAAAAAAAACGACTTCAAGGGACATTATCCTGACCTGATCCTTGGTAATCACGGGATGGTACTTGCACTCATGGAGGTCGAAACCGACGGGAGCATCACCCCCGAACAGGCAGATGCATGGAAGACACTCTCCGGTCTCGGCGCCAAGTTGATTTTAATGGTTCCCAAAACATCGAAAGCAAAAGTCGTGGACCTGCTCTGGAAAAAGGGGATGGCGGATAAAGTATCTGTCGGGAGTTACGAACTGACCGTCAACATGCCGTGAATCTGGTTTGGTAGTATCGAAAGATTTAAACCGTAGATAAATTTTTGGGGGAACGTATGAAAACATGGGCTCATCCAGGGGGTAAGTTGGTAGAGCTTGGCGCTAAGGCCTTATCGCAGGATGAGCTTTTTGCAATTATTATCGGCACAGGTTATAAAGGAAGGTCGGCGGAAGATATTGCAAAGGAGTTACTTGATAATTATTTTTCTGTTTATGGACTATTAGGTAGAACCTTTTCTGATTTGTTAAAGATAAACGGCATTAAAAACGGCAAAGTAAGGCGGATTGCCGCTGTTTTTGAAATTACCAAGAGGATAATAAAGGAACAGAATTTGAACCTTCCTGATTCGAGAAAAATCACCTTCGTATTGCCGCAATTATCCGATGCGGAGCTACTTGCTGTTTTAATCGTAAACGGATATAAAGACAAATCCCCTATTGACCTTGCTGATGCATTACTGAGAAAATACGGATCATTAAATGGTTTGATGGGAACGAGATTATCCGACTGGGCGAAGATAAAAGGACTTGGCGATGTTAAAATAATCAGGATTGCCGCAGCCTATGAGCTAATGCTCAGATTGATAAAGGGCTTAAGAGGCGAAAATCCTTTTTAGAGGTGAATATATTTGAAACGGGATAGATTAAAAAAAGACAGGGACAGCGAAGCCGGATCAATGGATAGTTTGACAAGCAGTCATATTGAGAGACAAATCCCTCCAGAGGCGCATACGTCAATGTATATATGGCATAAATACTGGTCCAGAAAGACATGGAATGTTGTCGGCGAATATATCAAAACTTACTGCCCCGAAGGCGGTATCATGCTCGACCCTTTTGCAGGCAGCGGCATAACAGCAATGGAGGCGTTGAAAAACAACAGACGCGCCATTGTCTGCGATCTCAACCCCATAGCGACAGAAATAATCCGGTTAACGATAAAACCGGTTAAAGAGAAAGATTTGCATGAGGCCTTCAGCCGCGTCGAAGAAAAGGTCAGAAAAAAAATCGAAAGTCTCTATTTGACAAAATGCAGGGACTGCGGTGAAGAATTCCCGTTTACGTGTGCGATATGGGAAAACAATAAATGCCTTGAAATCAGATACCAAACCTGTCCAAAATGCGGAGGCACATGCAGGGCTGATTGCGAATTAAATGACTATGACCACAAACTTCTCCAAAAGATCGAGTCATCCAAAATAAAGGAATGGTACCCTGCAAACAAATTTTATTATCCGGATGGCAGACCTTTTATGAAAAAGGAAAAATACGACTCTGTTGACGAGCTTTTCACAAAACGCAACTTGCAAGCGCTCGCTTGGCTGATGGAGGCAATAGAGGAAGAACCGAAAAAAGCTTCGAGGGAATATCTTAAAATAGCATTTTCTTCAATGGTTCATCTTTGCTCCAGAATGAGCCCCATATCTGAAGCAGGACATTTTACACCATTCAGTTCCGCATGGACACAGCATAGTTATTGGTATCCGTCAGGTTCATACATGGAACAGAATGTGTGGAATAAATTCCACAGTGCAATCCACGGGCATCAGGGGCTTATGAAGGCAAAGGTTGAATCAAGTAAATTTTTTAAAGACAAAAAAATCGGCTCTTCATTTGAGCAAGTTATTTCAGGCAATGCTGACGTATTTATTTACAATGGCTCATGTATTGATTTGATGAAAAAAATGCCCGCAAATGCAGTTGATTATATCTTTACTGATCCACCATATGACGCTTCTATACAATACGGGGAGCTTTCTTATATGTGGGTTTCATGGCTTAAGATGAATGGCGACTATCTGAAAGGAATCGTATCAAACGAAATTATCAGGAATGAGCGGCAGCATAAGGACTTCACCGTTTACCATTCGCTTCTTAAATCGAGCTTTGAGAATATGTTTAAGGTCTTAAAGCCTAAACATTATCTCACCCTGACGTTTCATAATCCGACATTTAAGGTTCGTAACTCCACAATCAGGGCAGGAGTTTTTACAGGTTTTGAGTTTCAAAAGATACATCATCAGGAACTTGCAAGACCTTCTGCAAAGTCTTTGCTTCAACCTTTTGGCTCGGCGCAGGGGGATTTTTATCTGAGATTTTATAAGCAGAAAATGAAATCCGCTGTAATTCATCCAAGTGAAATAGATGAGTTGAGGTTTGAAAAGATCGTAGTTGATACGACAATTGCGCTTCTTGCAGAGAGGGCGGAGCCGACTCCGTATACAATCATAATAAACTTCATAGACCCGGTGCTTGCAAAACAGGGTTACTTCTCAAGCCTTGATACCGGACTTGATATTAACGCGGTTCTGAAGAATCATCTGGACAAAGAATTCGTACTCCTACCAACAAGAATTGGTGGCGCGGAAGGCAAGTTGTGGTGGTTTAAAGATACCGCCATTGTCCCTCGTCTCCATGAAATACCTTTGACGGAAAGGGTAGAACAGACCGTTTACAGGAAACTCTATCAAAAAGGTAAAGTTACTTTCACCGAAGTATGGGATGCCGTAAGTGCCGAATTTCCCAACTCTCTTACCTCAGACAGTACGAGCATTCTCGATGCACTGAAAGTTTATGCACGGCAGACGACCGGCGGTTACTGGATGTTAAAACCGGAAATTCAACAGAGATTAGACCAGCACAGCGAGATGATTGCTACATTGGCTTTGATAGGAAAAAGACAGGGATATGACATATGGATAGCCAAAAACGAACAAAGTAAAAGCGACAACACATTTGAAGCAAGAAGATTGTCTGAATACACGACATTAAAACATTTAAAAGCTGATAACGCTTCGAACCTTGATGTAGTAGAAAATATTGATCTCCTTTGGGTTAAAGGGAAAAGGATTGAAGTCGTGTTTGAGATTGAATCAACAACAAGCATGATGAGCGCCTTAATGAGAGGTTCAAATGTGGATAGTGCTGTAGATAAATTTATGGTGTTGCCAGAAGAAAGAGAAGCACAGTTTAACAATAAAATGACCTCTCCTCTTTTTAGAGAGCATTTTGAAGCCGAGAATTGGAAGGTTATTTTTTTTGATGCATTACGAGTCGCCTACTCTAAAGAAAAGACAGATTTAGATATTTATTCCATTATTAATCAAAAGCATGTTAGCGCCGGAACTTCTGCAAAAGGTCAAAAGAGCAGTCAGACACGTTTATTTTAAAACTCAAAAATCCATCGGCAACTTGCAAAAAATGATAAAGGCAGAGCTTGCGGATGAGATTAAAGAGATTGATGGGATTTTGAAGGCATGTGTTTGTCAATATGTTGTGTATATCGTGGGCTCAATAGCATAACAGCATCAATATTTAGTGGCTTGACTATATATCAGAAGTGATATATCATGAAGATACCAAAACTACCAAATAATGTAAAAGTGCACCCAAGCGCTGAGAGAGATATTAAGGGAATTGCAATTCTTGACGATAAGAAAGCAGGTAAGATAATTCAAAGAATAAGCGAATTGGGGTTTGATCCGATGCCTTTTAATGTTGGATGTACTTCAAAGGTTGTGCAAAACTTAAAGAAATATAAAATCAATATAAGACGACTTAATTGTATCGATATAAACGATTACAGGATTTTTTATGCTATCCGCCGTTCTGGACTTATATGTATTTATGCAGTAGTTTTTGCTGGTGGAGATAAACATGATGATGCTTATCGTGAGGATTCTGCCCACTATACACGAATAAAACTTCTTTTCATGAAATGGATGGAATGCCAATGAGTTCTACTTTAGAAAAGATTAAATATATTCCGGGCCCCCAATTTCAGTGGCGCATGCCGTCCCAAATACGTTCTACCCTTTCAAAAGATGAGATATGCGAAATATGCGAATCAGTTAAAGATAAAGAAATTGAACAGTTGAAAACTGAAAACAAGAAACTTAAAAAGTTTGCAGAGTTTTTGAAAACTGAGATTCAATCTTTAGAGTTAAAAACAGCTTTAAGCGAAAAAGCCATACCGCTCAAGAAGATAGTAAAAGAATTCACTTCAACGCACGAAGGGAAGGATGCATGGCAAAAGGCATGGAATGAGAGAGATGGAGAGTGGAAGAAGCTTGTAGCGACAGGGAAGATGAGCCGAATAAAATACTACAGGCTCCTAAAGGGTATTGATCAAGTTACCCTTGCCAATAAGCTTGGCACAGCACAACCCAATATAAGCAGAATTGAAAAAGTTGGATACAATGTCCCAACGAACACATTAAAGCAACTTACTAAAATCTTTGACGTAAAATTGGAGGATTTAATTGGGGATTAAGACTGGAATCAATTTCGATAGAATTGCTTTAGCCGAACTCGATTTTAAACTTAACAAGGATATTAAACTTCCTAAAGAGGGGATACCTGTTGATATCAGTTTTAAGCAAAAGAATTCTTTTAATTCGGATAAAAAGATTCTTAATGTATTATTAACTGTTATATTGTTTCATGAAACAAAAAACCCACCTTTTGTTATGAGAGTATCAGTGGAAGGAACTTTTTCAGCTCATGATACTAAAGAACTTCAGAAGTTCTCCAAAGTTCATGCCCCGGCCCATTTATTCCCTTTTATTAGAGAAATTGTAGGGAATACCACAATGAAGGCAAATATTCCGCCCCTTCTTTTGCCTCCATTTAATCTTTCAGCAATACTTAAAGAACAAAAAAGTTCTAAAATGCATTAATACTTAAGAAACAGCGACTTATGGGATTTCTTCTTTTCCCTTTTATGTTTCTTGCAAGGAAGCCTGCATATGCACATCGTTCATCGCTGCAGCACTGGCAAAAGTTGCAATCAGGACAGGGGTTCTTCTTTAACTGCTTCTTT
>JAGVGM010000099.1 GCA_020057065.1 Thermodesulfovibrionia bacterium | reverse complement strand
TACGAGATTCCCACGGTTTTTTATAGATGACTTCTTTGATAAAGGATATTACGAGCATGCCGGAGAGATTGTGCTTGTGGGTGGGGAACCTCTGTTTGTTCCTGAATCGCTCGAGATCATAAAGAGATTTAGCAAAATCGGTCCCGGGGAATGTCAGCTAAATCTTCAGACCAATGCCCTGCTTTTTGAAAAATATTGGGATGAGATTAAGACATTTAAAAACGCTTATTTTGCCATAAGTATGGATGGATGTAATTCTGCAACATATGAAAATATCCGGAGTGGGGGCAGATGGACAAAATTGCTATCAATATTGGAAACTATTCAGCGAATTATCGCGGCTGACAAGTGGAGACGGTGGAAGACATATCATGCACATATTGTGATGAAAAGCAATATTCTGGAATTACCACAAATGCTGCGATTCGCAGTTGACCATAATGCGGATGTGGGCTTTTCCCCTATGTTTTTCACGGATTGCAAGGACGAGAACATATTTATTTATAATTGGTTATTGGATGATATTCCTGAATGGAGAGCTGCCCTGGATCAGTCCATCGAAATGGTCGGCGAATTAGGGCTCAAATCCTTTGCTCGGGAAACACTGATATTTGTTCGCAAATTATTATTGATAGAGCCATGGATAAGACGATCATCAGGAGAAGCTATTCTACGGTCTGAGGGAGAATCGGGGTTGCAAAAAATATTTGACGATAAGGTTAAGAGGTCACCTTTTTTTGCACCTAAGGTAATATATTTCACTCCAATTCCCTCTTATGACGTTCAGTTTTCGAATTGGATCTCAAAACTGGCTTCTACTCAAAATCGCCTTTACTACCGTGACCAGACTCCCGAATCATTGAATAATCTGGCTGATATGCTTGATCAATATAAGCCTGCAAAGATAGTGGAACTTGGCACTTCTTCAGGGTTGTCTCTGCGTACATGGTTGTCTACGGCTACTGATGCGGAAATCATTGCTGTTGATCTTTCATTCAATCCACTTCAGGAGAGCCGGCAGGTACTCCCACTCAATCTGTCCCGAGTGAAACTGCTTGAGCAGGATATATTAAAAACAGATTTTAGCCAGCTTTGGGGACCAGAAGACAAAGTATTACTCTATGTGGACGCTCATGACCAACCCAACATTCCGATCATGGAGCACATTCTCCGGAACGCTTTGCCCGTGCTACCGGATGCTAGCCTCGTCATAGTTGATGATCTATGGTATAGCCCAATAACCCTGTCCAATAATAATGCTCTCCAATTTTTTGAAAATACTGTCATCAATGAAATTGATCCTCTACAGTGTTTTGAAGGCCACTATGCGTCTTATTGGAAAGGAGGTTCGTTCTTTGGGTTTTGTGAAGTAGTACCGTTAATAAAATGGGTGAATAAAAACCAAATAGATCTTTTTTTTAAGCCGAGAATAAAATCTGTTGCTTTTGAATGGAAAAAGAAAGGACTTCCCGATTTACCATTCGATGCAAAGGAATTTGAGCGATTATGCGGAAATATTAAGTATAGCCCGGTTGAAATACTGCATAATCAAGAAGAAGTTACCACAGGAGTGGAGAAACAAGCGATTACGCTTTGCAAGCAAGGGGGTGAACTGTATGCAAAAGGCAGGATGTATCTGTCTATGGCATGTTTTCAGCGCGCCTCTGATTTATGCCCCTCCATGACAGGGGTGTATTATGCACAGGGTGTTATCCTGGCCTGGACAGGGCGATTTGGGGAGGCCGCTCGGATTTTGGAAAAGGAAATTGACGGTTCCTCACCCCATCCAAATGCTCAGGCACTTCTAAAAGATATACAAGCGTGGATGAATAAGGGCAAAAGCCCCAAGACTGTCGGTCATAACCCCAAAAAAATGGAGCCCATAACGAGGATAATCAAAAACGGCGGATTAATGGAAAAGGCACCGGCGCTGAACGAGGAGGGCGAGGAGCTATGCAGGAAGGGTGATCTTGAAGGCGCATTAACAATCTTTAAAAAAGTCATTGAAATATATCCAAACTTTGCGGTATCACACAATAATCTTGGGGTTTTGTTTTGGCAAACAGGAGAAACACAAAAGGCATTAAAACACTTTACAAATGCCCTGAAAATTGATCCCAATGACCGAGATACCATCCTGAATTGCGGTGAAGTGCTTAAATCGTCAGGAAAGATGGAAGATGTGAAGAGGCTTTATTCATCATATTTACAGAGAAATCCAAAAGATGAGGAAATATTGTCTGCTTTAGAGACATTGATGGCTTTGTAAAAAGTCAAAACCTGAATTTTATAGATATATAGGAAGGAAAACCATATGAAACAGTTGCCCGGGAACAATAACTTCACGCCTGCTCAAGCCTATTGGAACCAGCGTCATACATTAAAGTCACTGCACGAAAGGATACTTGCCCTTGCTGAAGCCGTAGACAGAAAGACCGACCTGTGGCCCGTTCAATGGGCGCAGATCATGGCTGCTGCACTTGAATTCAAACCTGACTTAATTTTGGAACTCGGAAGAGGCAAAGGTAACTCTACATGCGCATTCACGGAAGTTGCCAATCAACTTAGGAATGAAGGCGCTAATTGCAATGTAGTCAGTCTGTGTATATCTGATGACTGGGAAAATGTTACCCAGTGGGGTGTTCTTCAGGAGGTTGATGAAGAATGGTTCAGGCCTCTTAAAGCACTGAAAGGAAATATCCTCACATTTGATTACGATTCCATTTTAAAGGGCGTAAAAAGATGCTTGGTTTTATGGGATGCGCATGGATATGATGTCGCTGAATGTGTTTTGGGAAGAATTATGCCGAAGATAGCCGGAATACCCAATCTCGTAATTATGCATGACCTGTCCGACGCAAGGTATGAGCCTCCTGAAACATCATCATATAAAGGGAATCGTTTGTGGAGAGGCAATAACTGGTCGGGCCCGCGCATAAGGCTTGGATACATTGATTCAACAGTCGAACAAGCAGTGGCGATTGTAGACTTTATATCAAGAAATAAAATATCTTTCGATTCGGCAGACCACAGTTTCGATATTGAGATTAAAAGAGATGCGGTGAAATACAAAGAGATGCAGGAGATGCTTGGAAACGACCTGTTCTCAACAGGTGCTCACTGGTTCTGGTTCACCCTAAATGAGGTAATGGGCACGTTGACTTATCCGTATTTCGGCGCTGTTGTTAACAATAATTTTTATGAAATTAGTATTTTTGAAAGGGTTCAAATACTCGGTGTTTCCCTTAGAAATGCTGTTATTGAGCAGCCTCATCTGAAAGACATCATACCGAGAATCAATCGTTATTTAAAGACAGAGCAAACCAAT
>JAGVGM010000160.1 GCA_020057065.1 Thermodesulfovibrionia bacterium | reverse complement strand
TGCTCTCCGCTGCTGCTTCCTCAGCAATAGATGGGAAGACTTCTGGGAGACACGGTCTTGTGCCTGACAGGGTTACCAAAAAATTTGTCGTGCACCCTACAACTTTATTGCTCTTGACATCAATCACGGAGACTGAGTTGCCTTTTCTGTTAGTCACAAATACCTTCTGGTTAGCATTGTCAACAGCTATATCCCATGGTTTTTTACCCACAGGAATAGTTGCTACTGTCTTTTCAGTTGTGGTATCAATGACGGTAACGGAGCTGTTGGTGAGATTTGTCACATATGCCATTTTATTGGAATGAACAATGGCTATACCCATGGGGGTATTGTCTATTGTTATCGTGTTTATGACTTTCTCCGTGGCAGTGTCAATCACAGAAACTGTATTGTCACCTGAGTTAGTTACAAAAATCTTTTTGTCAAGGATTTCAATATCAAATGCCCCGCGCCCTGTCTTTATAGTGCCGATAACCTTATGTGTAGCTATATCAATAACAGAGATATCATTACTTGCAGAGTTTGTTATATATAACTTTTTTGCAGCATGATTAATTGCTATTGACGTGGGCTCTTCGCCAACCTTTATTTTTTCAAGCATAGAGTAATCTGCGATATTCATGGCTGATACGCTATTGTCTCCCGGATGTGAATTTACAATATATAGCCTGCCTGCTGCAGTGTCTGCTGCTAACCCTTTTGGGAGCAGGCCTGCCCTTATGGTCATTATTACTTCGTTCTTTGTAGTGTCAATTATGGTAATAGTGCTATTGCCTGCATTAGTTACATAGGCACGGTTGGCAATGCTGTCTGCTGAAACAACTACTGGAATCAATGCAGAAATCACTAACAACAGCGACAGGAAAGTCTTTAGTCTCATTCTAATCTCCTTTTATGGTAAATTTTATTAAAATTATTTATTAAGCCTTTGCACAATGTCAAGGTCTCTTATGCATTCTCTTATACATTTGGATAAGGAGGTCATAAGAGAAGGAATAGGTAGAGTAGAGAACTGGCGTAGTGGCGTATGCTCTATATCCAGTTCCCCCTCATCAAACCGTACGTTAAGTTTTCCCGAATACGGCTTTCCAATCATCTTCTTCCAGAGGCTTTCGCTTTCTGAACCCACGGGGCTGTTGTCGGTATCTTATTTAAGCCAATATCTTCATACAAGTACCGGTAGGGGAATGGTTTATATCCCCGACTCTTCATCTGATGCTTGCGTCTCAGGTATGTCCTCATTCTTTCGTCGAGATATCCCTTCAGTTGCAGCAAGTCGTTACTACAGTTTCCATAGTAGAAATAGTTCAACATCCTCTTCTTCTCCTGATACTTCCTGTAGCTCATACCTTCCATCCTTTTGAATTTTTTTCGTGACAAATGACTTCAGGGAAGTTTATATTTTTTTTATTAGCGTTTTCCGGGGTCCCGGTTAATTTCTTGTACGTAGTAGATATCGTTATGTCCTGACGAAAAAACAGCTTGACCGTATCTACGGTATTCGGTATGATAAATAGTAATACCGGGAGGTGAATATATGAGTAAAGCAAAAATTGCAATAACTTTGGATCAAGATTCCATCAAACGTCTGGACCATCTTGTCTATGAACACATATTTTCAAATCGCAGTCAGGCAATTCAAGAAGCTGTGAACGAAAAAATAGAAAGATTAGAGCGCAATCGTTTGGCAAAAGAATGTGCCAAGCTGGATCCGTACTTTGAGAAAGCAATGTCGGAAGAAGGATTATCCGAGGATTTAAGCGAATGGCCAAAATACTGAGGGGCGAGATTCGATGGGCTGCCTTAAATCCTGTGCGTGGTCATGAGCAGGCAGGCTTAAGACCTGTGCTAATCCTAAGTCACGATGTATTTAACGAACATTCGGGGACTGTCATAGCGATGGCGCTAACCAGCCAGCCGCAACGTGCAGGCTTCCCATTGACGCTGGAGCTAAAAACTGAAAAACTACCAAAACGATCATGGGTAAAGATCAGCCAGATACGGACTCTATCTGTTGAAAGAATTGGGAAGAAGCTCGGCAAACTATCACCAGAGGAATTAGCTCAAGTAGTTGAAGGGCTGAACGAAATAATAGGGACATAACCATGCGCGATCTTGATAAGCATATTGAGAAACATTTAAGAGACAGGGAACTGCCGTTTTCAGGTTAATAGCGGATGGATGTCACTACAAAGGAAGTGGTACCGTTCGGTCTGCTCACGATAATTTCGTCACCTTCTGCCTTGCGTAATAAGGCCTTTGCCATAGGTGAATCGATACTTATGCAATTCTTTTCAGGATCAAATTCATCTGACCCGACGATGCGGTACTCGTACACGTTCCCGTCGTTATCTTCAATCTCAACCCATGCGCCAAAGAATACCTTTGATATATCCTCAGGTATCCTGTCCACTATGATCAGTTCGTCCAATCGTTTCTGAAGGAACCGCATGCGGGCATCGATCTCCCGTAACTGTTTTTTGCCGTAAATATATTCCGCATTTTCAGAACGGTCCCCCATGGCAGCAGCCTCAGAAACTGCCTGAGTAACCTGAGGACGCTTGACCTTCCAGAGGTACGACAGCTCATCTTTTAACTGCTTTTGCCCCGCAGGGGTGATATAAGGCGAGACGTTTGGTATATTGCGTAATAGCTTTTTCATATCTGTGATCCGGCTCCTTAAGACAACGGGGTCAGGCTGGTGCATCTTCCGGGTGAATATACAGGTTGTTTTTAAGAAAAGATTTTGGTCGGGGCGAGAGGATTCGAACCTCCGACATCCTGCTCCCAAAGCAGGCGCGCTGCCAGGCTGCGCTACGCCCCGAGCTTTTTAGGTTATAAGATATAATGCGAAAAATCAAATCCGGGTATGTCCTGGTTACCAGATTAGAGAGATCAAAGAATCGATATCAGTCTGAATACGGTTAAGTTTGCACCAGAGGATCATACACTCCTCAGAGCGATAGCAGTAACCGTCCTTTATCACCACATGAACATTGACATCTGTTATTTCACGATAAGGGCAGGGAATGTGAAGCTTTCCCGTCTCAACAGCAAACTGCTTTTTCATGAACGGGTCTTTCATGATTTTAGTTTATTCCTATTTGAGCAGCTTTGCAAAGTAGGGGCAATTCATGAATTGCCCCTACCTCTTCAGAATACGTTGCTGTTCCGCCTGAAGCGTTTTTAAAAGGTTAAAATCTTTTTTTGCCTCCGCTTCTCTTGTTTTTCCCTGAAGCTCCTGCAATAATATCTTTCTCTTATTTCCCTTCATCCTTTTAATGCAATCCTCAAGGGCCTTTTCAGGATTCTCAATATCTTCACTGAGAGAAACCTCGGTAAGGAAGTCTTTTTCATCGCCCTCAGATCGGGAGAGAAGTTCATTGAAATCAGTCAGGCCTGCCTTAACCTTTTTGAAGACCGAGTTTGTTGTTGCGTGTTTGAAATCTTCTTCAGAAAAGGTATTAGCAATTTCTCCGGACCTCTCAGGCAGCTGCAGAAGCAGTTTGAATATATATATTTCATCAAGGGACTTTGGTCTTGATGGAGCCTTCGAAACAGCCTTAGTCTCCTGACTTTTGTTATTTTTCTTCAGTTTCTTGAGCTCCTCGATAATAAAGAATTCATTGATCCTGAGTTTTTCTGAAAGCGTTTTCACATAGTGCCCCTGCAATACTCTGTCGGATATCCTGAAAATTGTCTGAATTGCTTCATGCGCTATTGAACGTCTGTCACCTTTCAGCAGCATGTAGAAATCAATTATTGATAAAGGGCGCTGGAGCAATTCCTGAAACGCTTCTTTACCGTTCTTTCTTAAAAAGCTGTCAGGGTCTTCCCTGTCCGGGAGGGCGAGTATTTTTACATTGAGGCCGCTTTCAAAAAGGATGTTGGTCGCATTTTTTGCTGCTTTTCTGCCGGCCTCATCGCTATCAAAGACAAGGATGACATCTTCAACAAATCTTTTTATCAATTTTCCGTGTTCCTGAGTAAATGCCGTGCCCAGCGGTGCAACAGAGTTTGTAAAACCATGAATGTGAGCAGTGATAACGTCAAGATATCCTTCCATAAATAATGCACATCCTGTCTCCTTTATCGAATCCTTTGCCCTCTGGAGTCCGTAAAGCACCATACGCTTGTTGAAAATGATCGTCTCAGGTGAATTCAGATACTTCGGGTCGTCTCCATTTATGGCCCTTCCGCCAAAAGCTATCACATCGCCTTTGAGATCATAAATGGGAAACATTATTCTATCCCTAAAAGTATCATAAATGCCTTTCGTACCCTGTGTAACAAGCCCGGCGCTCTTAATCACGTCAGCCTTATATCCCTTTCCTGTAAGATAATTCAGCAACGCATTCCATGTTTTGGGCGCATAACCAAGGTAAAAGAGTTTCTGCGTTTTAATATCTATCCCGCGTTCGATCAGATACTTGTTCGCTTTTTCATTCTTCACAAGCTGCTGCTGAAAAAATGAAACCGCGTCTTTATGGATACTGAGCAGTACCTCTTTTTCACCGGTTTTGACGGTATCTTTATGAGAAGGCTTTATTGTAACACCTGCTTTTTTGGCGAGGATATTTACAGCTTCAGGAAAAGTAACATTTTCATATTTAACAAGAAAGGAAAAGATGTCCCCGCCGCTGTTGCAGCCGAAACAGTGGTATATCTGTTTTGACGGGCTCACGGTAAAAGAAGGCGTTTTTTCCGTGTGAAACGGGCAAAGCCCTTTCCAGTTCTGGCCCGCATGTTTCAGATTGACATATTCGGATATAAGATCAACGATATCCAACCCGTTTTTTATCTCTTCGAGGACACTGTCGGAAGGCATGATTTAATGATACAGGATGCAGGATGCAGGATACAAGAGCTTTTCAGAAGTGGGGCGAGTGCTTCGTCCGTCACGTTCTATTATAGACACCACCCACCCTAAATAAATTTCAACTTAAAACTTGATATCTTCGCAAGAGCCTCATTATATTAAATTTATTAATAAGCTTTATTGAATTATTAATAAACTAAAGTTCTTCAGATTTAATGCCGAATAAATTCATCAGAAACAACCTAATAAAAAAGATTAAGGAAAAACCTTAGATAAAAGGAGGATTAAAATGGTAAGACATTTCAAGATATTATTTGCTCTGTTAACTCTTACAGTTATTTTAACTGCAATAACTGCATGGGGCGAAGAAGTTGTCAGACTGCACGGCTCAACCACTGTGCAAAAGAGGATCATGGACCCCGGTAAAGAAGCCCTTGAGAAAGCAACGGGAATAAAACTTGAACTGATCGGCAACGGCACAGGAAACGGACTCGAAGATTTAACAAAAGGTGCATGCGATGCTTCTATGGCGTCAGAGGAGATTGTTGACGCAATTTCGAGCATGAAGGCAGCAACAGGTAAGGATGCGCCGGCAGACCTGAAAGCAAATGTAATTACAACGGACCTGATAAAGGTGATCGTCCATACTTCAAACCCTGTTACAAAGCTTACAAAAGAACAGTTAAAGGGTCTCCATACAGGAAAGATCACAAACTGGAAAGAAGTCGGCGGAACCGACATGCCTGTAATAGTTATAACATCTCATCTCGGATCTGCTACAAAAAAGGTCTTTAATAAGATAATAATGGATGGAGAGCCTTATATTGTCGGGGCCATAGAGGTGGAAACAACAAGGAAAGAAATTGACAATGTTGTCCAATTCCCTGAAGGTATTGGGGCCGTAAGTATGGGGTTTATTAATTTACCGGGGAACGAAGGAAAGGTAAAGATAGTTGAGACACAGGAAATAAGCAGGCCGCTAATGCTTATTACTAAAGGCGAACCGTCGCCCTCTGTAAAAAAGATACTGGATTTTTTTAACGGTGAAGGCAAGAAGTATATAAAAGATTAAAAAATACTAATAAGGTCAAAAGTAAGAATACATAAATGTCATTCCAGTGCCTAAAGCACCTACTGTTGGCAGTCTGTTGAGCGGGAATCCAGACAGATAAAGAACTGGATGCCCGATTAAAGACTTCTGGCATGACGACATAACAGGAGATTTCACCGGGGTAGAATATGAGAATCAAAAGCAAGTTGTTCATAAATGTAGGAATAACGATAATCGGGTTTATCATAATTGTTGGATTCAGCCTCATAGGGATGAAATACGTTCAGAGAAATCTCTTCAAACTCACCGAACAGTCAACACCCTATCAATTAAAGACCATAGAGCTGCAAAAAGCGCTGCAGGAGCATACCTCCAACCTTCTTAAGGTAGCTTTAGCCGAGTCCCTTGATAGCTTCAATCCTTTAAAAACCGATACCGAAAGATCTGCAACTGAAATAAAACAGGTCTTAAAACAGCTTTCTGCCTTTAAATCTGAAAATGTAGAAAGCAAAGACATGGAAGAACTTACTAAAGTCACAAGCGACCTCTTGAGTATAACGGAAGCAAGGCTTAAGGCTGAAGAAAATATAAAGGCATCCGGTAAACTGATGGATACAAAACTGCAGGAAATATCAAGGCAGCTCAGCAATTTGGGATACTCAATAACAAAGTTGCAAAAAGGCTCTATGGAACAGTTGTCCTCCTCCAATGAAAGAGTTAATACTTCAAGTAATAAAATGAAACTGGTCCAGCTTGTTGTAAATTCAATAAAAGATCTTAAGCAGGCCGTATATGAGATTGCAGCCTCTACTAATAAAAACGAACTTATTATCGCACAAAGCCACTTTAACAGCGCCTCGCGCTGGATCTCGCAGAGCGCACTTATAAAATCCGAAAAAGACTCATCCGTTGTCAAAGAGCTGTCCTCGGGGCTATCGGATATCACAAAATATGTAACAGGCACAGACGGATTAATTGAGCTTAAAGATGCATCAATAAAAAACCCCGGTGATGCTTCAAATGACAAATTATTACAGATTCGTTCCATCATAACCCAAAAATCAGCCCAGATGAGCACACTGATGGGAGATACGGATGAAAAGTCAACAGATACTTATAATACAGAAAACAGCAAAATGAATAATGCATTAATTAATTCAAATACTGCCGGCGCCATTCTGTCTATAAACAATGAGCTTATAACTGTCAGCAGCGATCTGAAAGGTCTTATAAGTAAATCCTTTATTTCAGGAACAATCCCTGAACTCGATCAGATAACTGCAGATTTAAAAGGAAGGTTTAATTCTGCCGACACGTTAAGAAAAAAGCTGTCGGAACTCCTTTTGTCCGGCAAAAAGACTGAAGAGAGCAAGCTGTTACAAGACACCTTTCAGTCCCTGACAGCGATCAGGGGGTTGCTGTTTTCGCAAGATGGAGTGATCGAAAAACTCCGGAATAACTTGATGATAAATGAGCAGATTTCAATTCTCAACACGAACTTTAAAACACTTGTAACTAAACAGGGAGAAAAAGGCAAGGCCGTGGTTACGGCTGCACAATCGCAACAGGAAGAGACAGTAAAATCCGTAAACAGTCTTGTGAAAACATACATCATAAGCATAGCAGTAACAGGCCTGGTCCTTCTTGCTTTTATAATAATTTTCAGCAAGGCGCTTGCAACGTCAATTACTCGCCCGATCCATGAGCTTGTGGAGATAGCCGAGAATTTCGGCAGCGGCAATTTCTACTGCAAAATGACTAACTCAGGGAAAGACGAATTTACCGATGTAGCGAATCATTTCAACAATGCGTCGGAAAAATTAACTAATATACTCAGCGAAATAACAAGGATTATTAATGATCTTGCCATGAAATCCATTGTCCTTCAGACTTCTGCAGATAATATTGCAAAAGGGTCGGAAGAACAGACCAAACAGACAGAGCAGTCTGCAACCGCAATGACAGAGATGGCTCAATCCATTTCAGAAGTTGCAAAGACCGCCACTAATACTTCAGAAACCTCGAAAGAGACCGCAGAACTTGCAAAAAAAGGCAAAGAAGCAGTGGGTAAGACAGTGAACGGCATGTTGAACATCTCTGCGGCTGTTAAGGACGCCTCTATAATTACTGAGTCACTTGGCAGCAGTTCCAGGGATATAGGCAAGGTAATAGACGTTATTAATGAAATAGCCAAGCAGATCAATCTTCTTGCATTAAATGCAGCTATAGAAGCAGCACGCGCAGGCGAGTACGGGAGGGGGTTTGCCGTGGTTGCGGATGAAGTAAAGAACCTCTCTGAAAGGACCGTGGGATCTACTCATGAGATCATAAACATAATAAAAAATATTCAGGATTCAGTCACAAAGTCCATAGAAGCCATGAAACACGGAAAATCAGAGGCGGAATCCGGCGTAAAACTTGTAGAATCAGCAAGAAACTCGCTTGATATGATAGTCACTGCTTCTGATCAAGAGGCGGAAATGATACAGAGAATTGCGACGGCTTCAGATGAACAGTCCTCTGCCTCCGAACAGGTGTCGCAGAGTATGGAGGTTATCGCCAGAATAACCAAAGAAATGAATGATTCGATAACAGAGATAAAGAGGACCTCAGACGGTCTCTACAAAGACGCTGAAAACCTCAGTGCATCAGCGTCATGGTTTAAAATAGTACGTTAACCCATCTTCCGCAGTTCGAGAATTGAAAGTGTGAAAATGGGGTTTTTAAGTGTTTCTCTCGCATGGTCGGATTGGGGTACTGTCTTCCGGACAGACAGGAATGGCAGAATGGCAAGTGATAAATCTTTTCAGTTCCTGCTGAATCTTCTAAATCCTGAACAGGGGATTATTTTGATCTTCCCCTTCTTAAGCACTGCATCGAGCATCAGATTCATCCCGACATTATCGCTTGAGATATGGCCTGCAATCACTACATTCAGATGGCGTTTTTCCGCCTCTTTCCTGTGTTCCTCGCTGAGATGCATTCCAACTATCGTATTCACTCCCGAGTTAGCAAGGCTCTCAAATATATCTTTTGCACCTTCGGTACCGCCGGTCATGTCAACAAAGATCTTGCCGGCGCTTCTTTCTTTGGAGCCAAGGAGGATCTTGGGGCCTGTATTATTCTTTTGAGCCTCCCGATATTCCGGGATTTCCTTCACGATCTTAACAACATCATTAAGTGTATCCGGCTTCTTCCTGTCAAAATTATTTTGAAGGTAACTCACTACCATATTGTCTGCCGGTGTATGCACACACATGAAAGGTATATCAAGAAGTCGGGCCACATCAACTGCGCGGGTATGATTGGCAGGAGAAAGTCTTCTTTCAACCTCCCTGATCCTGCCTTCAAGCAGACCCTCCGCGATGTTAATAGGGACCCCGAACTTACCAAGTATGTCAGCCTGCATATGCATAACCTCGTAAAAATTGGCAAACGCCCTTCCTGACGGATGATGTGAAATAATCAGGTCAATTTTGGTCCCTTTTGATGAAAGCCTGTCGGCAAGAAGTATTTCCGCCACATCCATGTCAATACCTACAAGCGCTGTCCTGATCTCCTCTTTGCCTGTACCGTGCAGTATTCTCGTATCAGCATATGGATTGGTAAGAGTTTCTTTATCAAAAAATTCCCTTTCCTCTTCCTTCATTTCTCTATGTGTCTTTTTCTGCTTTTCGAGGGATTTCAGTACCTTTTTTTTGCCTCTTGGGTCAGCGTCAATCCCTGTGGCAATAAATGTTTCGTAAATTTTCCTAAGCTGCACCTGTTGACTCCAATATCTCTTTCACAAGATTATTGACAAGCTTGCCATCAACCTGTCCTTTTGTCTTTGCCATAACAGCTTTCATCACCTTGCCCATTTCCTTGGGCCCGGTCGCGCCGGTTTCACTGATGATCTCTTTGACTAATTTTTTTATTTCATCCTCACTATGCTGCCGGCGCTGGGGCAAATAACCTTGCATAATCAAGAGTTCTTCTTTCTCTTTTTCTGCAAGGTCCATCCTGCCGGCTTTTGAAAATTGTTCTATTGATTCATTGGCCTGTTTGACGAATGATCTGAAGACCGCATATATCTCATCATCTGAAAGAGGTGAGCCTTTTTCGATCTCCCGGTTTTTTACAGCCGCCTTGATCATTCTCAATATGGAGACCCTGTTTTTGTCTCCGGTCCTTAGGGCATCCTTGTAATCATCAGATAATTTTTCAGAGAATTGCACTGCTACCTCGAATAAGGTGCTTTAAATTTTTTTACGGCCTTTTTTCTGGCGGCTATCGCTTTCTTTTTCTTTTTTACGCTCGGCTTATCGTAATGCTCTCTTCTCTTGATCTCGGAGAGGATCCCTTCTCTTTCGCACTGTTTCTTGAACTTGCGAAGAGCATTCTCAAAAGACTCGTTGTCTCCAATTCTTACATATGGCATTCAGATCACCTCCCTTTTGACAAAAATAAGGATAATATACATTTTATCAATGAGTTAAAGCAAGGGGCACACTTGAGTTGGATGGAATTATTTTACAATCCCATTCTTTTCATCAAGTTTAATTATAATAGGAAAATAATCCTTTATCTCATCCTCCGGGTAATATCCGTATGAAAATATTATAATTATATCACCCGTGACCCCTTTTCTTGCCGTGGGACCATTGAGGCAAACAATTCCGGAATTCCGACCCCCCGGAATAACATAGGTTTCAAATCTCTCGCCATTATTCAGATTACTGACACTGACCTGCTCATAAGGCTTTATTTTTGCAGCAGCAAGCAGCGCCTCATCAACAGTCAGGCTGCCCTCATAAACAAGATTGGAATCTGTGACGATAGCCCTGTGTATTTTTGCCCTCAACATACATCTTATCATTATAAACTCCTTTCTATAAATCTTAAATCTCAGTGACTGTAAGTGTCAATACCTGAATTACCTCTTTAAATAGCTTCGGATCAATATTTCAAAGCCAATTAATTTCAAAAAGATAGCGGGAAACTATTTGCATATATGTGCATATAAATAATTCTTATATGACCTATAAGCCTATTGACTTAATACGATTTTGAAGAATAACATATGTTCGCATAAAACAATCCCTAAAAACAATCTAAGACTATTATCCTTAAAGGCAGGGGATATGAAGATTTTAAGATTAAAGGGGCTATTATTCTTCCTCCTAACCATTTCAATTTTATGCGTGGCTCTCCTACTTGCAAGTTACGGTAAAACTTCCCGGCAAACATCTTTCAATACAGATTCACGGCAACCCTCTGTTGATTTGAGTTCCAACAGTTCTTCGGATAGTCAAAATAGTCAAGCAACTGCTCATAAAGAATTCAACGTTGAGTCATGGTTGAAAAAGATCAAAACTTCTGCTTTAAACAGTGGTATTTTTAGCCGCTATGATGTAAGTGGAGCATTGTATGCACAAAATGGTGAGCCAAGGTTAGCTGGGGTTTCATGCGACGGCTACTATCCTACTTCTACTACGATGTGCTGGGAACAAAACGATCCTGTATATACTAAAATGTATATGACTGATAGTAGTAATACGATAGAAAAAGACACTTTTAAATTCAATGAAACTCCTTTCCTATATACAGATCCGGTGAGTACAAATACCAAGTGGTTTGCTCCTGATAAAAGCTATCCGGAGGACCAGATCCCATTAAATAATTTGGTAACACTATCTATTTGGGATTCTGTAAAGAAAGAAGGTAAATGGAACGTAGAGGCAAGTATACAGACAACTGGAACAAGGATTTGTGTTACTTGTCCTGTAGGAACAACAACATATGAAGATTTGGGCTCCCATGAAATATCTTCTTCTATCAGCTTTACGGTCACCAACATTGAAGTCTCTCCGACTTCACATGATTTTGGGAACGTGGATGTTAACAGCACGTCACCTCCACAAGAAAAAACTTTTACTGTTTCTAACATAGGCAATAAGAATATTGCATTGGGGACAATAGCACTATCAGGCACAAATAAAGATGAGTTTATCATACAAAATGACAACTGTTCTAGAACTAACTTAACGCCAAAAGGAACGCCGTCAGATTACTGTGAGTTTAAAATTGTTTTCGAGCCTACTTCAAAAGGCGCAAAACCTGCAAGTCTTGATATTCCCAGCAACGCATACCCCCCGAATTTAAATGTTCGGTTAGATGGAGCCTCTGGCAACTCAAACATCAGTGGTACGGTATATGACAAATCGACCGGAGAAAAAATCCCAGGTGCATCTGTTCAGATTGGGACATATCCGGCAGCCACCACAAGTTCAGAAGAAGGCTCGAAAGGAACATACAGCATCTCTAATGTTAAACCGGGGACATATACTGCTACAGTGATCAAAGATGGATATCCTACATTAAATAAAGATGTAACCATTCCTCCAGATAATATAAATGTAATAAATAATTTTTACCTGTCCCCGTGTTCAGGTACTCCCCAGATAACCAGCATAAGCTCAAAATATCCAGATGGCACTTTTTTCCTTGATGGTGTAGACCATTATGTAGAGTGGACAGTAAATGTTGACTGGGCAGGACAGGAGCCTGGAATGGTCAAGTTTATAACACAAAAAGGCACTTATGATCCTGATACGACAACCACTACACAATCACCTACCCCTTCACCATGCGCAACAACCTCCTCAGTTGCTACAACCTCTTCAGATACTATAACTTCATACTTAACTAAAGCCAAAAAAGTGTTTAACACGGGATTTGGCCTTGGTATTGATATTAATGCGTTAGGAGTTGAACTTTATAACTCTGGAGGCTCACTTTTAAAAAGAGAATGGACAGAAAATGGTGTTATGCCTAAATCATATCCAGACTTAACGTACAATATCATAGGGGAAAATTCCATTTTATCATATAAATCTGAGCGCAAAACATTTTCGCTCTGGGATGGACAGGAAAATTTGTTTACTGCAGATATACCAATAGTGGGGAGTATAACAGCGAAATTTAAATCTATTGCTACTGTATCCGCAACACAAGATAGTAATAGATATTTTAGTATTCATACTGACCCTAGTGCGGAAAGTAATACATCTCTTATAATAACCAATGGTGATGAAACAAGAAGATGTCAAGTTTTTAGTTGAAATTTATTTATGGCTCCCATTTAATTGTTATTCTTCAAGCAGCTTTTTTTGCTAATGTTTGATCTTTCTGCTCC
>JAGVGM010000244.1 GCA_020057065.1 Thermodesulfovibrionia bacterium | reverse complement strand
AATAAAAAAGGGCTTGCCGAAACAAGCCCCTTTCAGTTTGACTCAACATGTAACTTCTATATACTATTTTTTCTTGTGAGCAGCACAGCATTTTGAGTTGCCGGTTGCGGTATTTTTACATCTTTTCCCCTCTTTTGTTTTTTCGGCACATCTTACTTTCTTTGCCATATTTTCTCCTTTCCGCATTGCACGCTATTATTTTTATTGCTTACAATGCAATTGATGTATAAGTACGTCATTTATAAATAAAAACTTTAGTTATCCCAATATCCTTATTCTCAAATCGGATTAAAGGGCGTTGCTTTTACACACTCACCGGCGATGAGACCTTGACACATCAGGATAATATGTTATCCTACATACAATAAAAGAAACCATCATGGAGCTATTCTATTGAATAAAAATATCGGATTACTGTTATTTACAGGTATAGCTGTCCTTGTCGTTTTGATGTCCGGGTCCTCTGTATTAAATCTTTATGTTGACTGGATGTTCTTTGATGAAACAGGATTTCTGACTGTCTTCAAAACTGTGCTTTCAAGTAAAATTATTGCCGGACTGTTATTCAGTACGGTCTTTCTGGTGTTCTATTTTTTAAATATATTTATTGCCGGCAGGATCGATTTTCCTCTCAGAAATCTCAATATATTCGGTAATACCGTTTATCCTGTAAAGACATTATCGTTTGATAAACCTGTCAAATGGGTCACAATACTGGCAGGAGTTTTTATAGGATTTCTCATTGCATTGTTCGGCGCCTCAAGATGGGAAGAGATCCTTCTCTTCAAAAACAGGCTTGATGTTGGGATGCAGGACCCCATTTTTAACCGTGATATCAGCTTTTATTTTTTCACCCTGCCTCTGATGGAGACGTTAAAGAGTTTTGCAGGCTTTACGGTTATCTTAACAGCCGTAGTAACCACTGTGAGTTATTTTTTGCGGGGAGGGATATCTGTATCACTGGGAAACATATCCTTTCATCCCTATGTAAGGAAACACTCGGGACTGTTCGGGATATTATTATTTGGTCTTCTGGCCTTTCATTTTTATATCGATTCATACAGGCTTTTATTTTCCGAGCAGGGTGTAATTTCAGGCGCAGGATACACAGATGTTCATACAAAACTTTTTACACTGAAGCTTCTTGCCATACTTACCGCTGTCACCGGCATCGTATTTACAACGGCCGCTTTCAGGGGGTCCTTTAAATGGGTAGTGTTTCCTGCTGCTCTTACCGGACTCGTATATATCGGAGGGATTATCCTGTATTCTTCCTTTCTGCAGAAATTCAAGGTGGCCCCTAACGAACTTGAACTTGAAAAACCCTATATTGGTTACAACATCGATTTCACACGGTTCGGTTATGACCTGAAAAACATAGAACTGAAGTCCTTCGATGTTTCATACGACCTTGAAGAAAAAGATATAACAAAAAACGATGCAACGATAAAGAATATCAGGCTCTGGGACAATATCCCGTTGCTGAAAACATACAGCCAGCTCCAACAGATAAGGACCTATTACAAATTTATCGATGTTGACAACGACAGATATACTATCAACGGCGAATTAAAACAGGTCATGCTCTCACCGAGGGAACTATCATATAATGACCTTCCGAGCAAATCGTGGATCAACGAAAGGCTTGTATTTACACACGGCAACGGATTGGCTATGGGCCCGGTGAGCAGGATCACGAAAGAAGGGCTGCCGGAATTTATTGTCAGGGACATCCCGCCTGTCTCTGAAACGGATATTAAAATAACAAGGCCCGAGATTTATTACGGTGAACTGCCAAACGACTATGTAATAGTTAAAACCAAAGTACAGGAATTCAGTTATCCTACCGCAACAGAAAATATTTATACGCAATACAATGGTAACGGAGGAGTCGAGCTTTCCTCTTTACTGCGCCGCTCGGTGTTTGCTGTGAAATTCAACACAGCAAAAATTTACCTGTCTTCTGATGTAACTCCTGAAAGCAGGATCCTGTTTTACAGAAATATCAATCAAAGGATTTTACGGATTGCGCCTTTCCTTATGTTTGATTCAGACCCGTACATGGTTGTTTCTGATGAAGGTAAACTCTACTGGATGATAGATTGTTACACCGTTTCGGCGAATTTGCCCTATTCAACAAGGTTTAACAACAGTTTTAACTATATCAGGAATTCTGTCAAGGCGGTCATTGACGCATATACCGGCAAAGTGAGTTTTTATATCAGTAATCCGGATGACGTAATTGTTAAGGTTTATTCCCGCGCTTTCAACGGATTATTCAGGCCCATCTCGGATATGCCGGAAGATTTGCGCAGACATGTACGTTATCCGCAGGGAATGCTCGAGGTACAGGCCCGGATGTTTACATCCTTTCACATGACAGACCCTAAGACATTTTACAATAAAGAGGACCTGTGGGAGATCCCTTCTTACAGTGATAAGCCTATGCAGCCTTATAATACGATAATGAAACTGCCGGGAGAGACAAAAGAAGAGTATATTCTGCTGGTCCCATATACACCTTCCAAGAGAGATAACCTGGCTGCCTGGCTCGCCGCACGATGTGACATGCCTAATTATGGAAAACTGATCGTATATGTTTTTCCAAGGGACAGGCTTGTTTTCGGACCAAGTCAGGTCAATGCACGAATTGATCAGGACGCTTATATTTCCCAACAGATCACCTTATGGGGCCAAATAGGTTCACAGGTTATCCGTGGAAGTCTTCTCGTTATCCCGATCGAAAATTCCCTTCTCTATGTCCAGCCTTTATATTTGTCAGCTTCGGACAAGGGCGGCCTCCCCGAACTCAGAAGGGTAATCGTCGCCTATGGGAATAACGTTGTCATGGAAGAGAACCTTGAGCTGGCCCTGCAGCGTTTATTTTTTAAAGGGGAAAAAACCGTTGCTATAAAGGAAAAATCTTCAGAACAAATACAGATACCGTCTGAAGGTCTTGCAAAAGAGGCGCTGAAGGTTTACGAAAAAGCCCTGCAATTGCAGAAGACCGGGGATTGGGCAGGTTACGGAGAGCAGATTAAGAATCTGGAACAGATCTTAAGGAAAATGGCACAGCGTAGTACCAATTACTAGCATATTCACCAGCATTGAAAACTCTTACAAAATCTAATAAAGCTATTAACCTGCCTGCCTTGTGTTTTGGCTATTTCCTGCTAAGATATTATTATGAAAGAAGATGTCCTTGACGCAGTAGTTGAAGTTGAAAAGGAGATAGCCGGCAACCTTGCACATGCAAAGAGCAGTACTGCAGAGTTCCTCGGGGAACTGAGAAGTGACTCTGAGAAAGAGATCCTGAGGGAAGAAAAACATCTGCAGTTTGCCCTGGACAAGGCAATATCCGAAGCAGTTGCGAATTCAGAGAAAAAGGCCTCTCAGATTCTGCAAGACGCAGATGCATATGCTAATACGCTTGCAACACTGAGCGATGACGTATTAAAGGGGATCATCAGGAAACATATTGCCGGGATACTGCCATGATCGTCAGGATGTCCAAGATAGAGATTGCGGGACCGAGGGAGCTGCTGGAAAGTGTTCTGTCACTTTTAAGAGACAGGGGGATCCTTGAGATCGAGCCCAGCGCCATCGGGTTCGTGGAAAAAAAGGATGAGGTGTATATCGATGCCTTCATCCCGGATAACAGCGCCCTCTCGGAAAAGATGTTCCTCGAAGAGCTCAGGAGCAGGATCGACGAACTCCTCGCGTGTCTGCCCTCGCCAGGAAAAAATAACCGTTATCTTGAACCACGCGCTATCATTTATACTATCAGCGAGACCCTTCAGCGCCATCTGCCGGCCTGCAAAAAACTGTACCGGGAGAAAGAGGCATTGCAGAAGGAACTGGCAGAACTCAGTCTTTACAATTTCTTCCTCGATGCAGTTGAACCCTTCCTTGAAGACATGAAAAAGGGTCCGGACCTCGACTTTATCGGTCTTACTCTAAAAGATCCGGCTGCAGAAATGATCCTGAGAAAGGCATTATCCCACCTGTCCGATGACAAGTTTGAGCTTCTCACGTCAATTGCTTCAGACGGCGCCATCGTGGGACTCATAGCGCTTCAGAAAAATACTTCAGACCGCATAAAGAAGGCCCTCAGTGACAAAAACATACCGGAGCTCAGGTTCCCGCCCTCTTTTGGAGACCTCCCCTTTGTTGAAAAGGTCGGTTTTTTGAAGAAAAGGACCTCGGAGATCTCCGGTGAACTCGATATGATCCATATGCAACTGGACAGTTTCTCACTCAAATGGGGAGCGATTTACAAGAGGGTCAGGGACTGGATCGAAGAGCGCCTGTCGCTGTTCAAAGCTACTGCTTCGACCTTTGTTACCCGCATGTGCTTTTTTATCTACGGCTGGATGGCAACGGAAGACGTGGAGAAACTGAGAGAGGATTTGAACAGGGATTTTACGGGGAGCGTTGTTCTTGAAGAGCTCGAGGTCCATGAAGAAGACCTTGAGAGAATGCCGGTTATCCTGAGAAATCCGGCCTATTTTAAGCCCTTTGAACTTTTCACAAGGATCCTTCCCCTGCCCCGATACACCTCCTATGACCCGACGCCATTCATCGGGATATTTTTCCCTGTCTTCTTCGGGATGATCCTTGGAGATGCGGGATACGGATCCATAATCATCATTGTGTGCTTACTCATTTTAAAGAGAGCCGGGGAAAATGAAACTGTTCAGAACGTTTGCAAGATACTGGTCGTCTCGGCATTCTATGCCATAATCTTTGGAATTCTCTACGGGGAGTTTTTCGGCGAACTTGGGCAAAAACTCTTTGGTCTTACGCCTCTCCTTGTTGAAAGACGCACAGCAGTCATGCCAATGCTGTTCTTTTCCGTCTCTGTCGGCATCGTCCATGTGTTGCTTGGGACGTTTCTCGGATTCATAACCGCCCTGAGGAAAAGAACAAAGAAAGCAGCGCTTCTGAAATTTATTCACATCCTGTTTATTCTGTGCATAGTAACGCTTGTGGCCGCTCTGTTTGGGATCTTCCCTGTACTGCTGACAAGACCCATGATCCTGACCATACTCTTCATTACCCCTTTTCTTTTCTTTGCCGGGGGACTGCTCGCTCCTCTTGAGGTGCTCAAGAGCATAGGGAATATCATCTCTTATGCAAGGATCATGGCAATCGGGCTCACCTCCGTGCTCCTTGCATCTGTGGCAAACCGTCTTGCAGGAATGACAGGAGACATCATACTCGGCGTCGTGGTAGCCGGACTGCTGCATCTGCTGAACATGATCATAGGCGTCTTTTCTCCAACGATACATTCATTGCGGCTCCACTATGTCGAGTTTTTCAATAAGTTCATTGAATCCGGTGGGAGAAGATTTGAACCTTTCAAAAAGAATTCGAAGGGAATTATTTAAAGGAGGGAAACAATGAATCTGGAAAAAGTACTTATGGCATTTGCCGCCGCGCTTGCGATCGGGATCCCTGCCCTTGCAACCGCATGGGCACAGTCAAAGATCGGGGCCGCGGGCGCCGGCACACTTGCCGAAAAACCGGAACTCAGCGCCACAGTGATTATCATGATAGCAATACCGGAGACCATGGTCATCCTCGGTTTTGTTGTTGCAGCCATGATCCTTTTCGGGGTGTGATGATATGGGATATCAGGAGTTGATCGATTCCCTCAGAAAAGAAGGGGAGAAGAAGGCTCAGGCCTTCCGGGCTGAGACCCGGGCTGAAGCGGATAAGATAACGTCTGAGACAGCCGGAAAGATCAAACAGCTCAGGGAAGAGTTCAGAAAAAAAGAAACAGTCTTGATCATGAAACAGGAAAATGATATCCTTTCGGCTGCAGAGAACAGGGCCCGTTCAATACGGCTTTCAGGAGAGGAATCGCTGTCCGCCCGACTCTTTGAGCTTGCCGGATCAATGCTCCATGAGTTGCGGGATGCCCGGTATAATGCAGTGTTTACATCTCTTGTTAATGAACTGCCGCCCTCTGTATGGACTGAAGCGCTTGTGAATCAGGATGATGTCAGCATGACCCTTGTCCACTTCCCCAATATTCATATCATTGGTGACAACAGGATCAGCGGCGGGATAGATGTGTCCGGTGAAAACAGCAGGCAGCGTATCATCAATACCTTTGAAAAGAGACTCGAAAGGGCCTGGGAGGAAATGCTCCCCTCTCTCATTCATGAGGTCCGGAAGGAAGCGTAAGCACATGGGATTTCTGCGTGACATTGAGGACAGAGGGTATCCCACGGATTATCTGCTCGCACGGATATGCGGCAGACGCGCATTCCTTCTGAAGGACTGGGAAAAGGTGCTGTTCAGCCCTGATATTTCCGGGTACCTCATGTCAACACGCTACAGGAAGTTCATATCCGGATATCCGGCAGATGGGATCCGGAAACGATACCAGGAGGAATTACAGTGGATGTATTATCAGATGAATAAGAAATTAAGACATATTTTTGGGCCATGCTTCATGTATGCTGAACTGGGCGCCCTTCTGACATGTTTGAGATATCATCTGAAAAAAGGCAAAAAAAAGAAATAGAGCACATCCTCGCCTTTAGTCTGCTTTCTGAAAGAGTAAAGAATATCCTGTCCCTTGAGGCTGACCTGCCATTCATTCTGGAGATGCTGGATAAGAGAGCCGCATTCTTATCAGACAGTCCTGCAGGACTCAGCGATATCTTTTTAACCGGAGGATTGCCTGAAGTAGAGCAGACAATAACACGTACACTGTTTGAACACATAATGAAGGAGCCGGTTCATCCCTGCATAACACGTTTTTTCATTTCTCTCATAGATTCAATAAATATCATTACCCTTTATAAACACCTGAGATGGGGGTTGAGCGCAAGACCCACATTCATCACCGGAGGGAACGTCAAAGAACCTGTCCTCAGCACGATACTCCATTCCAATGATGTCTCTGAGATCACCGGTCTCATAAAGAAGCAGACCGGTTTTTATGTCGGGAAACCGGCCGCAGCAAGTATTGAGAGCGCCTTACTGAAAGGGATCTCGGGACAGGTAAAAAAAATGGAAAGGGAGAGCCCGGATATCGGGCTCATCCTTAATTACCTGTGGAGATCTTCTCTGGAGGCGCGGGATCTCAGCATCCTGTACTACGGGAATAAGATTGATAAAGACATTATCAGGGAAGAACTGGTGCATTGAAGATGAAAAAGATCGCCTTTATAACACCAAAGGATTCGGAGTTTGGTTTTCTGCTGGCCGGCGTGGACCAGTACGTTACCGGGAAAGAGGATTTCATACCCATGCTGAAAAGCATACTGCCTGATCCGGACACCGTGCTTGTCATTGTTGATGAACGGCTGGTAAGAGACGGTAATGAGGAGAAAATGAGAGAGATAGAGCATGCGTGGCACGGGATACTCATCGTGCTCCCGTCGCCTGAACGGGCCGGGGCAGAGATAGAAGACTATGCATCAAGGCTCATCCGAAGGGCCATAGGCTATCACGTGAGGCTGAAAATATGATAGGCAGGATAACAGGGATATCAGGACCGACAGTCAGTGTTGACATGAAAGGATTGAAACTGTACGAACTGGTCCATGTCGGCAACGCCAGGCTTACCGGCGAGGTTGTTAAATTAGAAGAAAAAAGGGCCATTGTCCAGGTCTATGAAGATACGCGGGGACTGGGGCCTGATGAACCGGTACAAGGTACCGGAATGCTGATGACCGTGAAGCTGGGGCCCGGTCTTCTTTCCGGCATGTTCGACGGCCTTCAGAGACCGCTTTACAAATTAAAGGACCTTTCAGGGCCTTTTCTCAGGCCGGCACAGGATGTATCAGCGCTGGACCCTTCAGGTCAGTGGGTATTTCATCCCCTCAGGAAAAAAGGTGATGAGGTCGGCAGGAATGAAATAATCGGGTATGTTGAGGAAAATCATTTTCAGCATTTTATCGCGTGTCTACACAGTTCCGGTGGAAGACTCGCATGGATCGCTGACGGGAACATACGTATTGATGAGCCGGTCGGGAGACTTGAGGATGGAAGCGAGATACCGGTTTACCATGAATGGTCCGTGAGGGCGCGAAGGCCATATGTAAGGAAAATTTCCCCTTATGAGCCGCTTGTGACAGGCCAGAGGGCCATAGATTTCCTCTTTTCCATAGCAAAGGGCGGCACCGCGATCATGCCCGGTGGATTCGGCACAGGAAAAACGATCCTTGAGCATTCGATCGCAAAATTCGCCGATGTCGATATCGTTGTGTATGCAGGATGCGGTGAACGGGGCAACGAAATGGCGGAGATGATAGAAGAGTTTGAGCACCTGAAGGACCCGTGGACTGGAAGCTCACTGATGGAAAGGACTTTGCTCGTGATCAATACGTCGAACATGCCCGTCGCTGCGCGGGAGGCATCGATCTATACCGCGGTCACCATGGCGGAATATTACAGGGACATGGGCTATCATGTACTCCTTCTCGCTGACAGCATATCACGATGGGCTGAGGCCCTACGGGAGATATCCTCATCGCTTGAGGAGATGCCGGGGGAGGAAGGTTATCCGACCTATCTCGCGTCACGGCTTTCGAGCTTTGTTGAAAGGGCCGGTGTTGTTGAAACATACAGCGGTAAGATCGGCTCGCTCAGCATGGTGCTGTCCGTATCACCGCCCGGCGGAGATTTTACCGAGCCTGTAACTCAGTCATGCCTGAGGACCACAGGTACATTTCTCATGCTTGATACATCCCTTGCCCACAGAAGGCATTTTCCCGCGATCAACTGGTTTCAGAGCTATTCACTTTACCGTGCCGAGCTCTACGGATACTACAGGAAGAATGTCTCCCCAAAATGGGAGGACGTGCAGATGAGCTGCAGGGACATTCTGCAAAAAGAAGAGGCACTGAGAGAAGTTGTCGAGATCGTCGGGATAGAAGGGATCCAGGATTCAGACAGGCTCCTGCTTCACGCGGCTGAAATGATCCGTACACAGTTTCTCAGCCAGAACGCCTATTCTGACGACGCCTTTTCATCACTGGACAAAACCCTGGCATCAATAGAGCAGATACTTGATTTTTATAAACATGCGGCAGAGCGGCTGAAGCAGGGAACTGCGATCGATGAGATACTTTCCTTGACCCCTTTTTTTAAATTGATATGCGACTCTCAGAACACAGATATAAGACCATAACCTCCATCGCAGGGCCCCTGTTATTTGTTCAGGGAGTTTTCAGTGCAAAAATCGGTGAGGTCGTGAAAATCCTCACGCCCGATGAAAGGCAGCTTGAAGGGGAGATCCTTGAGATCAGGGAAGACACGATATTGATCGAGGTGTTTGGCGAGACACGGGGACTGGACATTGAAAGGTCTTCGATAGTATTAACTGATACCCTCAGAACTGCCTCCCTGTCTCCCGATATCACCGGAAGGGTTTTCAACGGCTCCTTTGTCCCCATAGACGGCCTTCCGATGTTCATTCCGGAAAAGAAGATGCCCATAAGCGGTTTCGCCATCAATCCTACTGCTCGGGCAAGGCCGGAAGAGTTTATTGAAACCGGCATCTCGGTTATCGATGGGCTGAACACCCTTGTTAAAGGGCAGAAACTCCCTGTCTTTTCCTGCTCCGGCCTGCCATCAAAAGAGGTTGTGGCCGCGATACTGAAAAATTCAAGGACCATGAATGCCGGTACTGATCCGTCCGGGAACAGGACAAAAAGAGAAGGTGACGGATTTATTATTGTCTTTTCAGCCCTGGGACTGACATTCCGCGATTACTCTTTCTATATGCACATTCTGAAGGAGATGGGATCGAGGTTTGTTGCCTTCATCAACATGGCAGATGAGCCGGCCATGGAAAGACTGCTCGCCCCGAGGTTTGCCCTGACCGTAGCTGAATATCTTGCATTTGATAAAGGAATGGATGTGCTGGTGATCATCACTGATATGACAAATTACTGCGACGCCCTGAGAGAGGTATCCACTGCACGGGAGGAACTGCCGGGCAGGAGAGGTTACCCGGGCTTCATGTACTCTGACCTTGCCTCGCTCTACGAACGGGCCGGACGCATACGTGGACTGCACGGGTCTGTGACCATGCTGCCTGTTGTTACCATGCCTGAAGATGATATTACCCATCCGGTCCCCGACCTGACCGGTTATATCACTGAGGGACAGATAGTGCTGAGCCGCGAACTCCACCAGAAAGGGATATTCCCGCCGGTGGATGTGCTTCCAAGCCTTTCAAGGCTTATGCAGAGAGGGATCGGAGAAGGGCGTACGAGGAGCGATCATAGAAAGGTATCGAATCACCTGTATAAATATTATGCAAGAGGCAGAGACCTGAGAAGGCTTGAGGCGATCATTGGAAGAGAAGGCATGTCGGAGAAGGACAGGATCATGCTCGACTTCACAGACGCATTCGAAAGAGAGTTTGTCCATCAGGGAATGACAAGGAGGACAGTCCATGATACCCTTGATGCGGGGTTGAATCTGCTGAAAAGGTTTTCACTTGTGGAGTAAATTTTTAAAGGGATAGTATTCAACTTTTATTTTTTACTATGATCATCCATCATACCAGGTCCAATCTCCTGCTGCTGAAGGAAAAAGCGGTTTCCGTCGGTAACAGTATCGGCATCCTGAAGGCACGGCGGCAGGCGCTGATACAGGAATTTCTCAATACCACAATGCCCTTCCTCAGGACAAGGAAGGATATCACGGAAATCTACGGCAAGGCCCTCGATGAACTGGCGCTAAGTCTCGGCCACATGGGCAGGATTGGCGTAGAGTCAATAACATATGCCTCAAAGAGAGATATGAGGGTGAACATAACGGAAAAAAGCATCTGGGGGCTGAAATACAAAGATGTGATCGTACATGATGCCCCGGTCAGGGACCCTGACGCGCGGGGGTATGACATTACGGCAACGCCCCCTCGTCTTGAAGAATGCATATACCTCTTTGAGAAGATCCTGGACTCGATGCTTGAGATAGCAGCCTATGAGAGCAAACTGAAAAGACTAAGCGATGAGATAACGAAGAGCACCCGGAAAATAAAAGTACTGGAAGAAAAAATACTCCCTGACCTGAGATACCAGATCAGGACCATTACACAATATATCAGTGAAAGAGAACGTGAGACGTATTTCAGGCTGAAAAGATTCAAAGGTTCTCTCTGAACCGCTGAAATTGAAGAAGAACTTAATGAATAAACTGGTCAAAGAGATATTTGAGCGTGTGCCATGGTCTTCTGAATTGACACTTTTATTTTCCCAGAAGCTTTTCAATAGCTCCTGATGCCAGTTCTCCTACAGATTTATCCTTTAACTCACCATCTTCATAAAATTTAATGCGGCTTGTATCATCCTTAAGATTTTCCAATTCAGTCACTGATGCTTCATTCCCCATTTCCCCAAGCGTCCAGGCAGCATAGCCGCGAAGCGTATTATCGTCGGATTTAAGATAGGAAAGGATAATGGGAACAGCATAATTAACTGTTTCATCATTGATCTTTCCTATTCTGCCCAGGGCCCAAAGCACACCCGAGCATAAAAAAATCTCTTCATGAAAAGATGCTATTATTGGTGCGATATCAGCACAAAGGACAGGAGTATTCCTTACTATTTCACCAAGTATTTCAGGTGCGCTCCAGCCGATCCCGCCTGATTCATCCCTTATCATCCACAGAAGACGGCCTGCAATATTTCTTACAGTTTCAGGATTTGATCCGGATATTTCTTTTGTTGCAAGACCGATCGCTTCCATTGCGCGCCATGATGTCGGATCGTTCTTATCGTAGGAAAGAGAAATCAGGATGCTGATTATTTTTTTGTCAACCAATGAAAGTCTTACTAATGCAGAAAATTCTTTTTTTTCAAGAAGGGCTGCAATTTCTTTTTTAAGAGGGGACACTGACAGGATCGACTACTGAAGAACCAAATTAACTTCAGGCATTCTTTCATTGAAAGCTATTTGTATGCATCGGGATTCGCATTCAGCACAAAAACCTGTACAGCGTATGATAACCTTTTTGCCTTTTATTGCAATCAACTCTGCGAAACTGTTATGCGACTCAAGCAGCCAGTTCAGGTTATGCAGGACTTCATGTACTTTCTTTTCAATTTCTCTCATTTTTATTGAAAGTGATTTTGAAATTAATCTAAACTTGTAATTATTGTAATTAAAAAACATATGTTTTACTATCAGGGATAACCCTATGCAATATGGGGCAATGTTCTATATGATCTTATTGGAATTTTGCATGATATTCTTTGACTTTTTTGGCAAATTCTCTCCCGAAATCAGTACATTTTACGATGTCTTCCTGTGAAGGCTTGTAGAGCACCTGCACTCCGGGTTCGTAGATCTCAAGCTTTATTTTTTTAAATTCTTCATAAGCTTCTTTAACGGCTCCGCCGCCCCATCCGTAACTTCCGAATGCACCTATCATTCTGTTCCTGGGACGCAATCCCCTGAGGTGGGTAAGAAATTCTGCAACAGAAGGGAACAGCAGATTGTTCAGGGTCGGACTCCCGATCAGACATCCCCTTGATTTCCAGAATTCTTTAATAGCTGCGCTCATCGGTGTAGCGCGCAGTTTTATTACCTTGCAGTCAACTCCTTCGTCTTTTATTCCCTGCATAATAGGGAGCGTCATAAGCTCTGTACTATGCCACATTGTGTCATAGATTATGGCTACACTTAAAGCTGCTTTTCCCCTTGCGAGATCAAGATATTTCTGTATTATATCGCCTGCCGTCCTGCGCCAGATCACTCCGTGGTCCGGCGCTATCATGTCTATCTCAATTCCAAGTTTTTGTATATCTGCGATCTTTGTTTTTATAAGTTCACCGAAAGGCATAAGGATATTCGCATAGTAATCAACAACGGAATCTTCCAGTTCTGCATGGGAAGCACACTCAATAAATTCATCATCAAAGCGGGCTGATGTCGCAATATGCTGTCCAAATGCATCTTGTGAAATAAGGAGCTTCGCCTCCTTAACATAAGTCATCATAGAATCAGGCCAGTGAAGCATGGGCGTTTCAATAAAATGCAGATTGTATTTGCCTGTATTGAGTATATCGCCGGTTTTAACGATCCTGAATTTCCATTTTGATGTATCAAAGTGCCTGTCAAGACCTTTCTTGCCTTTATCAGTAATATAGATCGTTGCCTCAGGCGCTAATGACATAACTTTATCAATGCTGCTGGCATGATCAGGTTCTATATGGTTTACTACCAGATTTACGATCTTTGATGGATCGGTCAGGTTCTTTATATTATCTATGCTGACACTGGCAAAATCGCTTTTTACTGTATCAAGCAGGGTGATTTGCTTATCCATTATCAGGTAATTGTTATAGGTAGTTCCTTTTGGTGTTACATAACCATGAAAATCTCTTACAGCCCAGTCAATTGCGCCAACCCAGAATATGCCCGGTTTTATTTCTGTAGCTTTCATATTTGCCTCCTGCAGATCATTTTAATTAATAATTTTACCAGTATAGAAAGATGCTTGCAAGAGGGGGGAGTAAATTAATCTCTATGGGTTAAATTCCCCGCAGTTCTACTGCGTGACGAATATCAAAAGGATTTTTTCGCTTGATACCTCGTCAGCTCTGCTGCGAGGTAGTT
>JAGVGM010000336.1 GCA_020057065.1 Thermodesulfovibrionia bacterium | reverse complement strand
TGCTCTCCGCTGCTGCTTCCTCAGCAATAGATGGGAAGACTTCTGGGAGACACGGTCTTGTGCCTGACAGGGTTACCAAAAAATTTGTCGTGCACCCTCGGAATTATGCAGGCGCTTCTCGTGGTTTTTGTAGTTTGGTATTGCTGCTTCTGGCTTGCCAGGAAACTCAAGGTGGATGACGATTTTGCAGCGATCCTGTCCTCGGCAGTCGCTATATGCGGAGTCTCTGCTGCAATTGCATCCTGTGGCGCAATCGAGGGGGATAAGAAAAAGCTTTCATATGTAACATCGATTGTATTGATCTGTGCAGTTCCGATGATGGTATTAATGCCGTGGGCAGTGAAAGAGTTCGGGATACCGGAGATCGTTGGAGGCGCCTGGCTCGGCGGGACCCTCGATACAAGCGGTTCTGTTGTGGCTGCAGGTGCGCTGATTAGTGAGCCTGCGATGAAGACAGGGGTCATTGTCAAGTTCTCTCAAAATGCGTTGATAGGTGTGGCAGCCTTTGTATTATCAATATGGTGGACCTTTAAAAAGGGCGCTGAGACAGGACAGAGACCAAGTGCAGGAATTATATGGGAAAGATTCCCGAAATTTGTCCTCGGGTTTTTGATAGCCTCTTTTTTCTTCTCATTCCTGCTCCATATTGATACTGTGGGCGCTACTAAAAGTCTTCTTGGCGAGCTCAGAACATGGTGGTTTGCACTCGCGTTTGTTTCTATAGGTCTGGAAACCCGCTTTGGCGACCTGGTGAAGATGGAAGGCGGGCGTCCGGCTGTTGCATTTCTCGCAGCGCAGGCAGTTAATATTGTATGGACCCTGATTCTGGCTTATCTCCTTTTTGGCGGGATATTATTCCCGGTTCCGGATATCAAATGAGGAAAGATATTGTCAGCCTGCATTATTCACAAATTTTCAAACCGGTGCAGGCATGTTTTAATAACATATGGAGCCAGACTTAATGGCAAGCTGGGAAACTTTTAACCGAAAGGAGGTGACCTAAATGATAAGAAAGGGGATGATATTTGTCCTTGCAGCTTTGTTTTTAGTAACAGGCTCACAAGTATTCGCGGGAGAGTGGTCTGCTGATACCATGAAGAAAATCGAAGAACTTAAGATCATGAGCCGGGATAAAAAAGATATGGCGGATAATATGCCCAATGTTAAAAAGATCACGGCAGACGAGCTGAAGTCATGGTTAGACCAGAAGAAGAAATTCATACTGCTTGATAACCGCCTTCCTGCTGATTATGAGAAGGAGCACATTGCGGGCGCTGTAAGATTGTCACCGGACGATCTGCTGGAAAAAGGGCGTAAGGCTGCTGACTTCCTGAACAAAGATGACACCATTGTTTTTTACTGAAACGGCGTAAAATGCTGGAGGTCTTCCGGCGCAATTGTTCTATTGCAGGATGCGGGTTTCAAGAATATCAATTGGTACAGAGAAGGCATTCCTGACTGGATAAAGAAAGACTATCCGACTGCGGAAGGGAAATAAGAAGCGTTTTAATCACTGCAGGGGCGTTGCTTGTCCCTGCAGTGATTATCATATTGGCGACTATCCCTTAAGATTTATCCTCACACTAAGGGAGCTCAGGTTTACTCGCAATATATATTTCATGCCTGGAATGCGTAATAAGAAATTTAGTCATTACAGAAACGTGCATATATTTTTTTTAAAACTAAAAAAGTGGTCTTATTTAGAGGTAATTTTCGAATGAATAATCTAAGATACAAAAGCTTCAGGAGATAATATGGATTTAGGAATCTTTGGAAAAATAACCTTCGACATTGCCTTTCTCTCTGCACTTTTCAGCATAATAATAATTGACCTGATCCTGGCAGGAGACAATGCTGTTGTTATTGCGATGGCGGTGAGGTCGCTCCCGTCAGAGCAGAGAAAAAGGGGAATATTCTATGGAGCAGGCGCTGCTGTTCTGTTGAGAGTGATCGCAACATTTTTTGTTGCCCAGCTTCTTCAGATAAATTTCATAAAACTTATTGGCGGCATACTGATAACATGGATAGCGGTAAAACTCTTTATCGAGGGCGTGCCTGAAGATAATATTAAAAAAGAAGCCGCATCACTGGCACAGGCAATCAAGATCATAGTTATTGCAGATATAACGATGGCTACTGATAATATGCTGGCGGTTGGCGGCGCTTCGCACGGCAATTTATTTCTCCTTATATTTGGACTTGGTTTGAGCATTCCTTTTGTTGTCTTTACAAGCAACCTCCTTTCGATGCTGATGGACAAATACCCTATTATTATTTATATAGGCGCTGCAGTTCTGGGAAAGGTCGGCGGGGAAATGATAATCACAGACCCTTTTGTTGTGAATATACTGCATCCCGGCAAGATGTTACAATATTCTGTAGAGATCATATTTGCGATCGGGGTTATTGGGGCTGGAAAGCTGTGGATGAAATGGAAAATTGCGAGGGAAGAGAAATCGGAGCATGTGCATGAGGAAAGCTGACAGCTATCAGCTAATAGCTAACAGCTTTAAAATATAGTTAACTGTGCTCATAATTACAATTCATTATCGTTAAATTTAAATATAAAATTACAGGAGAATTTCTATGGCTATACTAACTATCTCAAGGGAATTCGGCAGCGGTGGAAGGGAAATCGGCCAGGCAGTCGCAGCGCTTTTGAATTATGAGTACATAGATAAGCAAAAGATCCTTTCCGACTTAAAATCTGCCGGGAACGAGTGGGAAAAGTGGGGAAAAGACCTTGATGAACATTGCCCCACCATATGGGAAAAACACGACTGGTCCTTCAGTGGATTCTCAGCCCTTATCCAGAGTTGTATCCTTAATTATGCGCTCAAAGATAAGGTAGTTATCATGGGACGGGGAGGGAATTTTTTACTGAAAGACATCCCGTCTGCATTGAGGTTACGTATTATCGCTCCTATTGACAAAAGGATCGAAAGAATCATGGTTCGTGAGTCGGTTGATCGAGAGACCGCAAAATGGCTTGCTGAAAAGACAGATAATGAAAGGGCTTGTTTTATACGTTCCGTTTACGGCAGGGAATGGGATGACCTGGATGGATACGACATGGTATATAATACGAGCCAACTGAGTGAAGAAGAAATAATAAAAACAATAAAAGATAATCTGCTGAAGAAGGAACAGCTTACTCCTGAAACCGGAACACTCCGGATACAGGCTGAGGCAGCAAGAATCAAAGCGGGATTGCTTACAAATCCAAAGTTTCTCATCCCGACACTCGATGTATATCATGATGGTGAAAGGTTCATCCTGCATGGCATCATACACAGCCCGAGAGAGCACAAAGCTGTTGAAGACGAGGCAAAACGGCTGGCGAAAGATTTACCAATCAGGTGCGAGCTTCATTACAGGAGCTAACCCCCGTTAAAACACCTTTGTCATTCCAACGTAGCAAATCTAAAGCCCAAGGATCTTATGACATTTCATGCATGGATCAGGAGGTTCGGGCAACGCTTTTTCAGATAACTTTTTCATTTCTTTTATATCACTGAAATATAAAAATCTTTTATTGATATCCTTATCCCTTTTCAAAAAACATTCCCTGAATTCAGAATATCCCGTGCTGTTCCATATCTTATGAAAAGGTTCCTGTAAAATATTTCCAAAACTCAATTTATCAATCAGGAATTCAGCACCGCAAAATATTCTTTTAAATGGTGAGGACACTGGCGGATATAAATAGACACATGGGGATGCCTCGCCGTCCACTGATATGTAGAAATTTTTCAGGGGATTCTCCTCACATACATAAACTTTTCCCGGCGATAGGGACGGAAGTCTGAGATTTATTTTCAGTTCATGCGCTGCTGCTTCTGCCTCCTTCAGGATTGCTTCAAAAGGTTTCGAGGTCCCAGGGGTTTGAGTGTTAAAGTGATTATTTCCCTGACCTCTGTCCTTGCATTCAAAAACCCTCTGACTTTCCTGCCATTCATTTGTCACGTGAATTATGTTTGTAAAAACTACCGTGTTGATGCCGATGTCTTTTGCAAGGCCAATAACCGATGGAATTTCAGAGATATTGTCTTTCAGTATGAGATATACGATATGCAGATCCGGTTTATTGAGTTCTTTGCTTTTTTTTATTTCAACGAATGTTTGAATATCGTTGACCAGGACGTCAAAATCAGAATTTGCCCTGATGTAATTGTGGGTCTTTGATGTTGCGCCTGCAAGAGAAAACCCGATAAAATCAATCCCTGCATCAATGAGTTCAGAAATGTATTCATTATTCAACCCCTTTCCGCTTGTCACAAATCCCGCCTGCGCCCCGCTTTCTTTCACAATTGTGACAGCTTCAAACAGGTGTTTGTACAGCAGCGGCTCGCCCCATCCTGAAAGAAC
>JAGVGM010000066.1 GCA_020057065.1 Thermodesulfovibrionia bacterium | reverse complement strand
TTTCGGTGCTTGAGGCGAGCAGAATTATTTACCTGCTGCCCCCTTACTATAATAATCTGGGGAAAAGAATAACCAAGTCACCCAAAATCTATTTTACGGATATAGGCATAGTCTGCTATCTTACTGGAGTCAGGGATAAGACCCATCTGCTGCAAGGCCCTATGGCAGGCGCCCTTTTTAAGAATTTCTGCATACAGGAGGCGCTAAAGGTATTTTTCAATCAGGGACAAAGCCCGAGGCTCTATTATCTCCGAATGGGCAACAACCTCGAAATTGACCTTCTTATAGAAAGGTCGGCAAGGTCCTTAATACCGATAGAGATTAAACTGAGCAAGACGCCGTCCCTTGGCATGGGATCAGCCATCTCACGATTCAGAAACCTGTTCTCTGCTTTTGACGTCGGAAAAGGATTTATCGTCTCATTGGCTGAACAAACTATTCCCTTAGGCAGAGATCTGACAGCGATAACCTTTGATGATTATCTGAAAGAACTGACAAAAGTCACTGTGGCATAAAGCACCTGATCACTTTATTTTCTAATCTTTCCGGGTGAAAGAAATAGATTTTCCTCCTGATAATGAATCTTTCTTGTGCTAACAAAGAGAGGGTGAAAAAATTAGATATATGGAAAAATCTTCAGCGAAAATATCCTTCTTAAATTATGGATAACATCTAAATATCCTCAGAATGTATTGTGACCGAAAATTATTAACTTTTCGTATATGTCAATAAATCAAAACTTTATACAGCAAAGGTTGTTTGCAGATTAATATCCAATTGTAAGGGCGGGTTTCAAACCCGCCCCTACGGTTATCACATTCCTTCATCTTATTCATAAGCAGGTATTGTCAATAACAGCAACCATGGCTGAAAAGTTACGATAACTGGTATTTATCGCTGATCATGAATCTATTAAATTGACGATTACTATGAGAAAGTACTATTCCTGAAATCTCACTTTCATGCCGTACTTTTCAGATAACTACACAATAATAAAATCTCTCTTTATGGAAGAAAGAATGCTTCGGGATATACAACCATACTAAAGAGTGGTTAGAAGGCAGTAGCCGGCAGTCTGGATAAGAAAGAAGAAAATAACAGAGCCGGCACCCTTACAGTTCATAAAGGGTTTCATCAATTTGGGGGCGAAGTTTCTTTCGCTCCCTTTTTACTTTGTCCTCCATGATGAAGGGTTCTTCCTTTTCCAGGATATCCCCCATTTCATCTTCGATCCTGTCAGGGTCTTCCCCGCGTTCCATGCGGCGCAGGGCTTCTTCCATCCCGGGACCCATGGAGATACCTGTTGCTTCAGATAGTTTTTTCATCAGTAGGGCCGCCTGGCGGGGGTCATTTTCATTGATCCTGCCTGCTTCGTCAGCAAGCATAGCCATCGCCTTTTCCATTTTTGCCTCATCAAAGTCAGGCATAGCCTCATCTGCGCCCCCGCCTTCTTTTCTTCCGGAAACTGAGGAAAACAGGGATATCTTACGTGTTAACTTAACATCTTTGCATTTTGGGCAATCCGGTATCTTTTCAGTATTAACAGTTCTGGAAAAGAAGTTAAATATTGTATTGCATTTTCTGCAGTAAAACTCGTAGATCGGCATAGCAGTAAAAATGGTGCCGAAGGCGGGACTCGAACCCGCATGGATTGCTCCACACGCCCCTCAAACGTGCGTGTCTACCAGTTCCACCACTTCGGCATTAGAAAATTTAATTTGTCAAAACAACAGTGGGTTTAATTATAAAACACAAGAGGAATGCAATACAACCCTGTTATGGATTCCCGACAAGCGGGAATGACATACAAGATCAAGTGAATATAACCCTATATAATCAGTGACTGAATATAATTTATAAAATCCTGGGGCGGGTTTATCAGCTCAATACCCATTCCAACCTTTACCCCGTTATTCATTCCCGGCGTTGTCTTTAAATTCCTTATAATCCTGCCTTTGATAAAAAGAGCCTCGGAATTCGGCAAATGGAGTTTTACATCTATAGAATTCCCGGCTTCCATTCCCTTGCTTGTGGTTATAAACAATCCGCTTTCTGACAGATCATCAGTAATGGCAGTATTTTCAGCCGCTGAATGGAATTTGACTTCAAGACGCTTTGAGATCCTTTTTGCCTTCCTTTTTTCATTTATTGTCATAGGTAGAAGATACTGGAAATTTACAGATTAGTCAAGAAATATTTTCGTCCAACAGGCCGGTCAGCCCAGAATCGAAGCCTTTACCAGGTTAAGTAAAAATGACGGGAACATACCGTTAAATAAAACAAAAAGAGCGGTTATAGCAAGCGCAAAGTTCAATGTTGAAGACGTTGTCAGCATTGCTTCCTCTTTGGGATCTTTCGTTGAAGATATCTCTTCTTCCTTTAAATTTGCCTGCAAAATAAAGGTATTGGCTTCTGACGGAACTGAACAACTTTTGATAGAGGGGAAAGTATCCCTCTTTGTAAAATAAAATTTGACGTTGTAATAAGCTTTTTGCTAACATTGATTTAATACGCACAACAGGAGAATCAGCCATGACAATGACATTTGAAGCAATATTTGAAGACGGTGTTTTGAAACCAACATCTCCACTTAATATTTCTGAACATAAAAAAGTGACTTTCATCATTAAAGATGAAACTGGAGAGTCTTTTGACATTCTTTCTCTTGCGTCAATGGTGTATGAAGGTCTTTCTCCTGATGACATAGAGGACATAGAAAAACTGGCGACTGACAGAAGCCGTTTCTCAAGGGACTGAGACGGATAAATGTATCCTCCGTCACTCCTCGATACAGACATCCTCTCGGAACTTTTCTTGTCAAAGGCAGGGCTGCCGAATATATCCTCGAACACAACCGTCTGACTATATCGGACATTACAAAATACGAAATCCTTAAAGGGCTGAAAGCAAAGAAGGCACAAAAGCAGATTAATGCCTTTATGCAATTTTGCGCCTGTAACATTATCCTCCCCTTATCAGACGATGCTGTTGTAAAAGCGGCTGATATATACGCCGCCCTTAAGAAACTGGGTGAACTCATCTCCGATGGAGATATTTTAGTAGCTGCCATAGCTATCACTAACAACCTCGTACTTATCACAAATAATTCCAACCACTTTTCTCGCATAAACGGTCTAATAATAGACAACTGGAAAAAGTAGAACAGCAGCGCAGAAGAGCAGTAGACCAGCAAGGCAGTAGTGTTTTCCTACTGGTCTGCTACTCTACTGCTCTACTGCTCTGTTGATCTATTGCTCTTCTTTGCGGCTCTGCTACACTGCTATTCTGTCTTGTTCTCATTTTCTTTTCGTTACTTCCCTACTGTTCTGCTGTTTTGTCATCCTTCTGCGCTACTGCTCTCCTGCGCTACTGTTCTGTTGATCTGCTGCTCTAATCCATGCTATATTTTCTCCATGCCCAAATATAAGACTCTTATTGTATGGCAAAAAGCAGATGAACTGGCTCTCAAGGTATACAAACTTACAGAAACTTTCCCAAAGAAAGAAACTTTTGGCATTACCAGTCAGATAAGACGTGCGGTTCTTTCTGTACCGACAAATATTGTTGAAGGTTACAGCAGAAGAACCAAAAATGAGTTTTCCCGTTTTATTGATATTGCCCGAGGCTCTCTGGCAGAAACTGAATACCTTCTTGAGTTCTCCAATGCTCTTGGCTATTGATACAGACACCGCTGACATTGAAAATCTTATAGAAGAAGTTGGGAAACTCCTCTGGGGTTTTCAGAAAAATCTTTAATAGAGCAGCAGCGCAGTAGATCAGCAGATCAGTAGTAAAAACTGCTGATCTGCTGCGCAGATGCGTTACCTTTCTGATGGTCTTATTCCTTCTCATTTATTTCTCCTGAGCTACTGATCTTCTGCCCTGCTGATCTATGGCTCTTCTTTTTTGTCCTTCCTGCTGCTCTTCTGCTCTGCTGCGCTACTGCTCTCTCTCCTCACTGTCCGCCGCGCACGCACCGAACGTAGTCGTTACCGTACTTACCGTTGTAGCTGTAGACGTAGCCATCGCCGAAGTACACGTACCACGCGCTGTACGGATAGTAGGCGTAGGTAGTAGACGACCAGTAATTGGACGATTTTGTATTCGGGAAATAAACGGTCCTGATTGTCGGGCCGGGATATGGTATAGCATAATCTACAATGGTTATCAGTTCCTTCTTTGCCGGTAACCGCCAGTCAGAATAGCCGCCAAGGCTGAGCAACCCGCAAACGTTCTTATAGCTTCCGCCGGAAGGATTGTATGACGAATTCACAGTCCCCGTCGCCTGATACCAATTGTAATATGTGCCGTCATCCTGCTTTTGCCACATAAGGCCTGTATTATTGTCTGTCACCGTTCCGTTACCGTTGTCCGTGAAACTATGTTGTAGACCCCGTCCTGCCCCGTGCCTGCGCAGGAGATCTCATCATAGGGACTAACTCCTCTGTAGCACTTCGTCTGCCCGGTGTCGGGAAGATTAAAGGCGTTAGACAGAGCAACAGTGCTGAAGAGCAAAAGCGCAAAAGCGCAGAAGCACAGCAGAAGCAAACCAGCATTGCTTGTCACTCCCGCTTGTCGGGAGTCCTTTCGCAAAGAAGATTCCGGACAAGCCGTTTGTGTGTCTGGAATGACAGGCAACCTATCCCCTTGTAAATTGTAACCTGCAACATTTCTCATATACTCATCCTCCCTTATTGACTATTGTTACTATTGCTCTACTGCTCTGCTGGTCTACTTTTCTGTTTCACGCTCTTTATCCATCCCTCGCTCTGCCTGCCAAGGTCCACCGCAGCCTCGGCAGCAGTTTGAAACGCGGTAAAGCTCCTGAACGCCTTTACCTCCTTGCATATTCTAATCACAACCTTCAATTCCTCTATCATATCTCTAAGGGTCAGCAACGCAGTGAGCTTGTCCTCTTTTGAGTTCGCAGAAATAATATGCGTGATCACCCCGCGGGAAAGATTTCTGAGATCAGCTCCGATGCTGTATTTGTGATAACGCGAAAACCCCTTGACCGCATTTTCGATATAGACCGCAAGGTCCATCGCCTTTTTGTATATCGGCAGAGGGTGCACGACAAATTTTTTGGTAACCCTGTCAGGCACAAGACCGTGTCTCCCAGAAGTCTTCCCATCTATTGCTGAGGAAGCAGCAGCGGAGAGCA
>JAGVGM010000228.1 GCA_020057065.1 Thermodesulfovibrionia bacterium | reverse complement strand
GAACGGAAAAGTAAAAGAAGAGTTTACCCCTGCCCGGCGCTGGTCATTCCTGGTTGGCGTCAACGAAAACAGCCACACCGCCCAGAGCCGGCTGGTCAAGATTCTTGCCGATGATGAACATAATCCCACACTGGCACAACTTGAAGACGCATTCAACATCGAAACCGTTACCAAAGAGTTCTTCCTCAAATACCGCGACCTTTTTGTTCGCACCAAAGAAGCATTGGATAAGGTAATTGAAAGCGATGCCCGAATCAAAGACGACTTTGAAGCCAAAGGCGTGAACACTGTTGACTTTGCCAAGAAACTGCTGGGGCAGATTGTTTTTCTCTACTTCCTGCAGAAAAAAGGGTGGTTTGGCGTGGGACGCGACGCCGATTGGGGTGCCGGGTCCAAGCAATTTTTAAGAGAACTCTTTGAGAAAAAGCACAGCGGCTACAAGAACTTCTTTAACGATATTCTGGAGCCGCTTTTTTACGAAGCCTTGCGAGTGGGAGAAGAACGAAAACAGGACGATTATTATTACAGTCGTTTCAACTGTAAAATCCCTTTCCTCAACGGTGGTCTCTTCGACCCCATCGGCAATTACGACTGGGTGCATACCGATATTTATCTCCCAGATGTACTTTTCTCGAACCGCAAAACGTCAGATGATGAAGGCAGCGGTATCCTCGATATTTTCGATCTTTATAATTTCACGGTCAAAGAAGACGAACCACTGGAAAAGGAAGTTGCCATTGACCCGGAACTGCTGGGAAAAGCCTACGAGAAATTCAACGCCATCCGGCCCGACAACTTTGAGGAATACAAAAAGGCATTAAAGAGCGGCAAGAAGGGCGATGAAAGCAAATTCAACAAGCAGTTTGGCGTCTATTACACCCCCCGCGAGATTGTGCATTACATGTGCCGGCAGAGTTTGATTAATTATCTGTTTACTGAATTAAATAGTAGGACAACCAGTTATGAGAAGCTCGGTGATAGTAATCTCGATATGTTAGGCAATGAAGCTAAAAAAGGGCAGTTGGACATAATGATTGAGCATAAAAATCCTGAGATTTCAAAGGAGGATATTGAAACCCTGATTCACCTGGGCGAGCAGGTCGGCGAAAATGAAGGGATTGCATTAATCAAAGAACAAAAAATTAGAGAAGGAAGACAAAAAACCACTGAATATGAAATGAAGATTCCCCCAAGCATCCGCAACAACGCCGAACTCATTGACCAGAAACTGGCTAACATCACGGTATGCGATCCGGCCGTGGGTTCCGGAGCTTTTCCTGTGGGCATGATGAGCGAGATTGTAAAGGCGAGAAAGGTACTGTCGATCTATTACAACAGCGGGCTTGAGCCCGCTGTGTCAGCTATGCCCATTGTTATACATGATGCAGCAAACGAGCACAGCATATACAACCTCAAACGCCAGTGCATCGAGCATTCCCTCTATGGCGTGGACATTGACCCCGGCGCAGTAGAGATTGCCAAGCTGCGGTTGTGGCTGTCGCTCGTTGTCGATGAAGAAGATATAAAGCAGATTAAACCGTTGCCAAATCTGGATTATAAGATTGTGTGTGGGAATTCGCTTATGGGCGTTGAGAAAGATTTGTTCAACAACCAGTTTTTTATTGATCTGGAAAAATTAAAACCGCTTTATTTCAACGAAACTAATCCTACAAAAAAACAGAACTATAAAAAGCAGATTGATGACCTCATCAGCCGGATTACCAATGGGCATAAAGAATTTGATTTTGAAGTCTATTTTTCGGAGGTTTTTCATGAGAAAAGTGGCTTTGATGTGGTGTTTGGTAATCCACCGTATGGTGCACGATTCTCTGCACAGGAGAAGCAAGTGTTTCTGCGCCAGTACCACCATCAAGATTACCAGCTGGACAGCTACCTCCTCTTTATAGAAAGAGGATTCGACCTCCTGCATACAGCCGCCGTTCTCGCTTATATCATCCCCAACCCTTGGCTCATCAATCTGAAGCTCAGAAAGGTTCGACGCTTTCTGTTCGGACAACAAAGCGTTCGAGAGATTGTCCACTATGCGCGTAAGGTGTTTGATGCCACCGTAGACACAGAGGTGATAATCGTCAGTAAAGAGATCCCAAAAAACAATCGTGTATTGGTCAGACTTGTAACCGATGCAGGTTCCTCAGTTGATCGGTTCGTTGAACAACAGAAATGGGCTTCGACGGGTGGCGACCCTGTTAACATCTTCGTCGATTCCAATCAAGAGGCGCTGATTGAAAAAATGAAGGCGGCATCAGTTCCCCTCAAGGAGCTGTGCGAGGTCTTGGCAGGGATGAGTCCCTATGAAGTTGGAAAGGGCACGCCGAAACAAACCAGGTCCGACCTCAATAAGCGCATTTACGATGCCGACCACAAGAAGGACAAGACGTACAGGCCACTATTGAGAGGTCGGGATATCGATCGGTATGTGACGAAGTGGGATGGTCATCGCTGGATTAAGTATGGGCCGAACCTGGCTGCTCCTCGCTGTGCTGAGACATTCGATGCGGCAGAAAAGATTGTCATCCGTCAAACCGGAGACTCTCTAATAGCCACGCTCGACTCGAAGCAGTTCATTTGCATGAAAAACATGCACACGATTACTCAACGAAATAAGACGTATGATTTGAAATTCATCTTGGGTCTGCTTAATTCACGACTGCTTAACTATTATTTTCAGTGGCTCAACCCTGAAAAAGGTGAGGCCCTCGCTGAGATCAAGAAAGAGCATGTTGAAAACCTCGTCATCAAGGCAAGTTCGGAGAAGCAACGAAATCAAATCATCGAGATCGTTGATAAAATTTTGGCAATTACCAAATCTAGCGATTATTTAGAAAATTCAGCAAAAAAGGAAGAAGTCAAAGAATACGAAAAGCAAATTGACCAGCTTGTTTATCAACTCTACGGCCTGAGCGAGGAGGAGATAAAAATAGTGGAGAGTTCTCAAAGATGACTATACGATTCCTTATTAACGATGATGGCATTCCCTTTCAATCGTCTGAAATAAAGACATTACGCGGGGCATTAGATTCTCTGGGCGATAATGAAAGAGAGAAGTATCGCAATCAAAACGCTTCAGCTATTGCACAACATAATGCTGTTAAATTCTTGATTGTATCTGGTCCCGGGACAGGCAAGAGCCACCTTTTTCTGGATAAGATTGACCATTGGTATCAAGACGACCAAGACGCAAGGGTTGTTGTGACGAGCTTTGTTCGGAAGTTAGTGGCGGATTTGCAGAATGATATTGATAATGACGAAAAGCTAACCGCCGAGCAAAAAGGGAGAATCACGGTATCCACTTTGCATAAGTTCGCACGCAGTATTGTTGAAAAAAGTCATGGAACGACCGAATGGCCGTTTAGTCCGCACTTTCGGATCGTAGGGCAGTCGTGGAAGGAAGTAGTGTGGGGCGATGTGCTTGCTTTTTATCCTGATATAGACCGAGGCATCTATACATGGAAGAAATTTGAGGAACAGTTGCATGATAATAACTTTGACGAATCGGATGAATGGAAAGCGCTTAAAGAAACCTATTTCAAGCTCTGCCGATTTTACAATGCGGCCGGCTTCGCTGATTTGATTTTGCGTGCCACGAAGGCGCTGGCAGAAAACTCTGATCTAAATGAAGATGACTATTTCATCATTGACGAATATCAGGATTTCAACCTTTCCGAGGAAGCCTTTATAAACCAGTTGGCAAATAACCCCGAAGGCCTGCTTGTCGTCGGTGATGATGAACAAGTTCTTTATGAAAAACTGAAATCAGGCAAACCAACGCTGATCCGCAATCTGTATAAAAACAGAGATTACATCAATGGAATGCTCGCGTTCTGCAGTAGGAGTAGCTTCCACATTACAAAAACAACCGACCACTTTATCCAGCAGCAAAGGGAAACAGAAAGTATAGAAAAAATCTACTTGCCACTAAAAACCAATAGCGATGATCCGAAGGTCCAAATTATTGCGTGCGCTACTGCGCCTACCGCTGTCGATTACATCGAAAAGTTCGTTGCTGATCATAAAACAGAAATTGATGAGCGCAAGAGACAATTGGAGATCAGTGAGGAAAAAGATGCATACTTGCTGATTTTGACACCAGCAAAAGAAATCAATTTTTACGGACAATCTAAGGAAACAATAAAAAGAATCACGGCAGAGTATCAAACAGAGACAAAGTCGTTTTCAGAGGATTATTATCAATTGCTAAACTATTATTCGCTTGCGAGTAATCCCCAGAATAATTTTACTTTTCGGAAAGTGCTCTATTATGAGAGTGTCTCGGAAGATAAAGTACATAAGTTGGTTGTCGAGGCCATGCGATATGATAAAAACCTTTGTGACTTGGATACTCAAGAAATCAAGGACACATTGAACAAGTGCGACAAGATTAAGACTATTTTGGACGGAGAGGGCACCGTCGCTGAAAAACTGGATCAAATCTCCCATCTTATTTTGGCAGCCGATAAAGCGAAACTCCAGAAAGATATTGAACGGAAAGCTATTGGTCAGGAAGAGGTAGCGAGACTGGAACACGAAGAAGAGGAAGAAGCCGAATTAGAAGAAATTGAGGTAAAGCGGATGGGGGCTGTTGAGTTAATGACAATTGTCGGCTCCAAAGGACTTTCAGCAGATCACGTGATCATTATTGGCTTTGATAACGTAAATATGAAGCGGGTAACAAAGAATGCGTTCTATGTGGCTATTACCCGAGCCAGAAAGAGCTTACATATTTTGACTGCTCTAAAATCCGGCGGTGCGACGAAAGCGCATAGCTTTTTGAAACAATTACCCGATAATCATCTTGAATTTTATAGTTATAAAAAAAGCAATCATATTAAAAGGCTGCTAAATAATAGGCAATGTCTTATTGAGTATCTTGACAATATCCATCGAATATCTCACAAAAATAGGAAAGGGTAGAAGCGCTGGAGCAGAAGATTCACCAGCTGCTCTATCAACTCTACGACCTAACCGAAGACGAAATCGCCATAATAGAAAAAAGCAGTAAAAACACTGGTTAATTTCATCCTAAGAAATAATTTTAGCTGCTAAAAGATCTCTTGACATTCCCTGAGTGTTGTATAATATTATACAACAGAAAGGGGGTGAGATAATGATTGCGAAGACATTCGGTAACTTCTTTAAACAAAAAAGAATTGGCCTCGGCCTGACTTTAAGAGAATTTTGCCGTATTCATGAGTTAGACCCGGGAAATATCAGCAAACTGGAAAGAGGGCTTTCAAGGCCGCCGCAGTCAAAAGAGTCGTTGGCCAAATACGCCGCCATGTTGGGAATTAAAGAAGATTCGGAGGAATGGCGTGAATTCTCTGATTTGGCTGCCACAAGTGCCGGTAAGTTACCAGAGGATATGATTTCTAACAAAGAAATTATGAGCGCGCTGCCGGTTCTTTTTAGAACAGCCAGAAATGAAAGCCTTAATGAAGAGACCTTGATGAAACTTATCTCAGCTATCAAAAAGGATTTGCGTTGAAGCTTAATTTACCTCGCTATACCTATTCAGAAGTAGGTAGAATTGCAAATAATTTTCTTAAGGAGTACCATTCTTCCCTGGAGATTCCCATACCCGTTGAGGAAATTCTGGATTTGAAACTGGGCTTTAACATCTTTCCTTTCCCAAGATTGTTCAAAGACTTCGGACTAAACGGTTTTCTCAGCTCCGATATG
>JAGVGM010000067.1 GCA_020057065.1 Thermodesulfovibrionia bacterium | reverse complement strand
CGGCTCCATGAGTTACGGCCGTTTCATCGCTTACAACGTGATAGGCGGACTGGCCTGGGTCTTGATCTGCGTGTTCGCCGGATATTTCTTCGGGAATTTGCCCTTCGTGAAGAAGAACTTCTCCCTGGTCATCCTGGCTATCGTCTTTATCTCCATCCTGCCGGGCATCATCGAGTTACTGCGGCACCGGACAACCAGGGGCTCCGGGATGTGACTGATGTCCGACCGGATTGCCATAATCATCCTCGGAATCATTGAGGGGATCACTGAGTTCCTGCCAATCTCCTCGACTGGCCACTTGCTCCTTGCTGAGCACTGGCTACCGAGGCAGAGTGACCTTTTCAATATCCTCATCCAGAGTGGTGCGGTCATTGCCGTGCTACCGCTCTTTCATGAACGCCTTCATCAGTTCGTATTCCAATGGCGCGAGAAGGCCACACAGGATTATGCACTGAAAATCCTCCTTGCATTCGTCATTACCGGCATCGGCGGAGTCCTGTTGGAAAGGGCCGGATTCAAACTACCCGAAAAGCCGTGGCCGGTTGTGTGGGCAATACTCGCTGGCGGGATCGGGTTTCTGCTTGTCGAACGGTGGCTCCGTGGGCGTGACCTACATGATCTGATAACCTGGCCTGTAGCGGTAGTTGTTGGTGCAGGCCAGTTGATCGCCGCGGTGTTCCCTGGCACCTCGCGCTCGGGCGTCACGATCCTGCTGATGCTGATACTAGGCATTAGCCGACCGGCAGCAACGGAGTTTTCCTTTCTCGTCTGCATTCCAACGATGCTGGCTGCAGGTGGTCTCAAGATTTTCAGTGCGCTTAGTCATTCGCCAACTGGGGCTGAACCTGAGCATTGGGGTATGGTGTTGCTTGGATTCGTTGTATCTGTTCTGGTTTCGTTCCTTGCTGTGAAGTGGCTGTTACGCTATATCCAGACACACACCTTCATTGTCTTCGGCTGGTATCGCATCGCACTCGCGGCAGGTATTATCCTCCTCTTTTCCATCTTAAACTGAGAATACCCAATAATAAAGGGCTTGTTCAGACAGGCGATTCTGGACTATTGTTCGTAAATGATGCGAGGGGAACATAAACTTCACCGGGAAACCCGCTTTTTGGGCATTCCGGTGGAACGTCTTGTTGGGCAAGCTTTAGGGACTAATTTGATTTCCAAATCGCAGCCTACGGCTTGTGCATACTTTTTGAGGGTAGTGAGTGATGGAATATGCTTGTCTGCAGATTCCAGCCGTGATACTGCACTTTTTGTTGTTCCCATTAGTTCTGCAACAGCCTCTTGAGTGAGGCCGGACTTTGAGCGCGCCGATAGCATCTCACGGGCAAGGAGATATTCTCCCTCCAAATTTTCGTATGCTTTACGGAACCCTTCACGCTTCTTAGCCTTCTTGAGAAATGCTTTATGGTCATGAGAAACGGGTTCATATTTTAAGTCAGCCATTTCGAACCTCCTTCATTCTTTTCCGGGCTATCCTTAATTCCCGCTCCGGGGTGTATTGAGTCTTTTTGATGAACGCATGGAGTATCAGAATGCGTTGATTCAGGATAAAACAATAGAATATTCTTCCGATGCCTTCGCTGCCGCGGGGTCTTAACTCAAATAATCCATCTCCCAGTGCTCGGGAATGCGGCATACGTAGATTTGGCCCGAATTCCATCAAGAGTTCAACAATTCGTGCATAATCGGCCAATACGCCATCAGGCCAGCCCTCAATTTCCGCTTTAACGCGAGAATGAAAATACTCGATTGAGTAACTCATGGGCAAAGGTTAGCATAATTGCTAACATTCGTCAATTGATTTTGGATTTTTACGTGCCGAATCTCGATATAATTTTGTTTATTTATTTTTATTCTCTTATAACGATAAAGCTCACCGGCGGCAATGGAGCGGAGCGGAATTGCCGTCCTGTGCAGCGCCTTGTTAGCGTAGCACTCGGGCTACCGAGATTAGACATCCAAGCAACTTTTTAGTTACTTAGAAGCCCCTATAAATATTATTGCTTTTTATGCCCGAACTCTCCGAGACTGCCTAGTCTTTGGAATCTTCCTCAACTGTATGACCAGTCGTAATGCCTCATTCACTGCTTCACCGTTCGAAAATACGCTGGCTACATCAGGCTCCAAGAGCACTATATTGGTACCTTCTTGGAAACGACGGACATACTTTCCCTGAATTCCAGATTTCAATAACGACTTCAGGTCGTATTCTGGACGTAGATCATCTTTGAGTTCTTGTTTATTTTCCTTCTTCATAAGCCTCTCTTTCTGTTTTAGTCAATTCTCTTGCACTGATTATTCTAATCCGATCACCTCTATCAGTATGGGCAACTATCAGGATGCGACCTTGATGTGAATGCCCAATAGTAATATATCGTTCCTCATCCTTTGAGTGATCAGGGTCATAAATGGTTATGCCCAAGGTGTCAGCAAAAACTGTGGCAGCCTCAGTAAATGCCACCTTATGTTTCTTAAAGTTTATCTCGGCTTTTCTGGTATCCCACTCAAATTTCATATTTGGCATGTCGTAACTATTTTATCGAAATATGAAACAATGTGAATTGCTTTTAATAATTAGGGCTAACACGGCTTTACCGGGAAACCCGCTTTTTGGGCATTCCGGTACGGCTTGTTGGATAACCCTGCCCTCACGGTTTCCTCATGTACCAATTGATATCGTCGTATAGCTGGAGATGGCTTGTCAAGGGGAATAGAATGGACCGGGTCTCCTTGAGGGCTGCCTCGGTCTCCTCGCGAGTCGGCCGATAAGCTTGCTTATGAACGACGCGATTCCTCATCCTGTGAATACTCGTGGCCTTGAGCGCCTTCAGGAGTGGCACCAGCTTCCCGTCACCCAAGCTTTCTATCGCCGCATCCTTTGGATTTACCTGGCACTCGGGAAGAGCCGCCACCATGGCTGCCGCCTCCAAGAGGTTCTTGGGTGAGCGCCCGGTCACGATGTATTGCAGAAACATCGCTTGCATGGGTGTAAAGGTGTACTTTTTGATCTTTTCATATAGAGCTTCGGAGAGCTGATTCAGCTTGGCCAGTTCCTGATCGGGGTCGGTGCTGAAGGGTTTATAGAGTAGCTCCACTCGAAAGAACAGGCTGAAGAAGACCTCGTAAGCCTGGGTGAGGCTGAGGATACAGTTCATGTAATGTTTCCGCTCGATCAGTTCGTAACAATCAAAGATTAGCATTTCATGTGGGCTATTGACCGAGTCTCCGACGATGCAGAAGGGCTTGCCGCACTCAACACTCTGACATAACACATCGTGGCCTGTGATGGGCTCGAAAGTACAGAGGTCTGACGCGCGATTAAAGATGCTCTCCTTGCCACACCAAGGGCATTCAACCACGAAGTTTTCATAGCTAGTGTGCCTTTTACTGGCTATAGGAATGTTGTCCATGGCTTAGCTGTCCAACACCTGAAGCGTGCGGCAGGTAATTGCTTGTCCACACGAGGCGTGACGCGAAGCGTCACGCCTATTAAATCTTTTCATTCTTTGCACTCCCAATTTTCTCTTTTGCGAATATTGTCCCAGTTTTTGTGTGATAAACCCATATTTCTAATAAATTCACGAATACAAACTTTTGAGAATATGACAGTTCAGTCGGCTTATCAAAGGTTGGTTTTGAGTGAAGGTAACTTTTAAAAACATACGAGATTGGGTCACTCGATGCTCGTAATTGACAGATTAGCAAAATTCCAAGATTTTCTTTTAAGCTCCTCGCAATATCTGGCAGAAGATTAATTTTTATTGAATGTTCTTTAAAACCTTTAAGAAATTTAAAAAAGCTAAAGAGCTCTTTTTCTTTTACCCCACCAGTTCCAAATTTCTCCTTGTTGACCAACCCAATTCCATATTGTGTACCTCTATATTCTTTTACCACAATTTGAGCACCATATGCATTGCTTGCTAGATATTCTCGTGTCCCCTCTGGACTCGACTTTGTTACAATAACAGTCTTTTCAGTTTTTTGAGTGGATGTTATTATGACTTCAAATAATTGACTTTCAGCGTCATATTTTGAATGCAATGAGATCGTATGTTTCTCAATTCCAAATGCATATAAATCATTAGAACCAAAAGACTGAATTCTCTTTATATAAGCCTCCTTTGTTTCAAATTCGTCCTTTTTAGGGAATTTGTTTTCTAACTCATGGTATAACTTTTCAATGTCATAGCCCTTATAATCCGATGGGAGTTTTTCAATTGTAAGGTCGAAAGGCTTTATATCATATTCTGGCTGTTTTACCTGTTGGTCAACTTTTTGGGATATTTCATTTATAGCTTGAGATTGAGATGGTCTGACAGTCTGCTTCTTTTTGTCTTTTGCCCATGATGAATCTATCTCAGGAAAAGCAACGATGCACATAACTACAATCACATTGAGTAACAAGAGCGGATTAATCATCATACCTTTCCTTTTCATAGTATCTCCTTTGTGTACACTGGAGGTCAGCGGTGACTGTAAGTCATCTGCTGGTCACGTTGTTATAACTCTTTCTGCATCCCATGTTTAAAGAGTTCCTAGTTCAAACGGACCAATTGCCTTGAATATTCCTGTACTTGTAAGCTTACGTCGAAGCTCGAATGCACCCATTGCATCTATGGGATTGACGTTATCGAGGGATTCAAAATCGATCTTTGAGAACTTTTCTCTTTCTACTTTTACGCTCAAGAGATAGTCATCGTTCACTTTTCCGGTCGCACTATCGAGCCTCTGGGAAAAACCTGATATTACTGCTATGTTCACAGTGGGAAGTGTGGCAAAAATAGTGCCTGCCAAGCGAAATGCTATCCCATGGATGTGCATGGCATATTCCAGTTGCAGTTGCTTTACAGGCTTATCTTTTATGTTTAGCTTCTTGCCTGACGATGCCACGGATGCCAACTTCTGAGGAAAGTCTTCCACTTCTGGCAGATCGATATCAAACCATGCTTGACGGCCCTCGTCCATGATCTGATAAGAAACAAGCGTCTCTCTCGGCCAAGACAATGAATTAAGAGCATCCTCCAAGGTTTTGTTCATTACTTCTACATCTGTCCTCAAGAGGCTAGGAAACTCCTCCTTCCTCTTATCTTCATTAGTTTCATATTTCTTCTTTCGGCTGTCCCACTCTTTCTTTGCCTCGGCATATTTTTCCATCGCGGTTTGATAACTCTCAACTCCCTTTCTTTTCTCCTCCTCCCAGGCAAGCAATGCTTGTGTATGGTTATTGTTTAGCTGTTGTTGCATTTGCTCGTGAGCTGTTCTTTTGCTTTTAAAGAGCCTTGCAAAGAAGCCCAGGGGCGGGAGGAGTTTTGCCTCTGGTTTGGCTATTTCCTCGGGGTATTTAGGTTGCTCCGGCGGTTCTTCATTGAAAGGCACGATCTGATATTCTGGTTCCGAGTCCGGAGAAGGCGTATCCTCGTGTATATTCGTCAGTAATTCAATGTCGCCATTTATTTCTTCCACTTGTTGCTCCATCCACTCCAAAATCGTATTTCGCTTTTGATCCCAAACAAGCTTAAGGTCTTGCCTTGATAAAGGTTCACCAAAGGCATTTTCTATTTGTAATGCTCCGGTTTTCTTATCAAGACTTAGCTTAATCTTTGATAATGCTTCCTGCCGCATTCTTTCTTTTTCTAATCGTTGGTATTCTCTTTCGAGTCTTTTTTGCGCTTTTACGGTCCGTCGTTGTTCTGAACCCCCACCTATTCTCTGTCTATAAGAAAGCCCTGTCCCAGGAATGCCGACGTTGGAGTAGGTTCCGCGCTGACCTACGGTTACAGACGCACCTCTCACCCCTGCGGATAGACTAACACCACGTTTGCCGAGATTAACTCTCAATCCAGGGGCTATTCTGATACTGCGTCTAAATCGAAATCCCATGGTATACTCCTTTCTCTCATTTTCGTTCTAACGCCTAGATCAGCCAGATCCGGATTTATTGGTGATTGGCTGCATCCCGTCGTTGGGGATGTCTCAATCCAATCTGGGCATATGGGTTAAGGCAGTCAATAATAGTGCCAATAACTCCTCTATTTGTTTATGAGTTCAGCAATTATTTCTTCCATCTGCTCTTTGGTAAGAAGATAGGCGTCTTCGCCAATCTGCTCCTTAAGGTGGTTATTCTCATCGCAATTTTTATGAGCTATGAAGTATTCCAGTGAGCAACGGGCGATCGCTTGCCGCAGGTCTGGTGCAAATGGAAAGAAGTTTTCGCGTGAGCCGACAAGGGCACTCCCAGGACTGAGCGGCAAAAAGACGGCACTCAGAACGTCGCCTTTCTCCAACAACACCTTATACGGTTTTGCCCCTTCAACGCGAAACAGTACCGCTGAATCTCCGAGGATCAGCTTATCATCCTGTATTGATAGTATACTGTAAGCAAGGTTTTTGTATCGCTGGATTCTGACTTGTGGTGGTGAAGTTTGCTTTAAGGCGCTTATATGGCCAGATTTAACCGCTTCATTCAGCTTTCCTGGTAAAGAAGAACGTAACTCCACAGCCATCTTAGGTAGTATGGGTTTCAACTGGGCCATGAAGATAGGAATAAAAGGGTCTGCCATTTCCATCATCGGTTCAAGCATACTCTGCGGAAGAGCCTGCTTAGCCAACTCCTCGGATAAAGGTTTTCGTATTATCGATGGGTCATTCCGAAACTTCCTCTCCAAGTACCGTATGAAAGCCTCCTGATCTGCTAAGAAATCAACTAGCCTCGAGACGAGATAGCCGCCCGTCTGCAAAACAACCTGTCTCAAGTGTCTTGTGCGAAATTCAAGATGTGCAATCAGTTCTGGTATTCGTGAATCTGATATGTCGCCAGGGCCTGAATTCTTAAGTGCCTCCACCAGTCCGCTGAGTGGTGCTTCTGCTTTCGTAATAAGGTCATCTACCAGCGTGTCTTGCTCCTGAGTATAGAAGAGACCCTCAACTCCGACGTTAATGATATTCGTATTGAAGGCAGGCCTGTCTTTGCGATAGACCCATGTAAAAGCTTTGTCCCCGACTTTATGACTTGCGAAGCCTTCCTGAAGAAACATAGGAATGAAGTGTTGTCGTTTACCAGACATTAAGTCTTCCCAACAAATTATTACATAGTTTTCTGTATATTACCACATAAACACAACAACTTGCAAGTTCAAGTGATGTTTTGTCAGGATTTTGTTAATATTTTTCATACTCATACCGAATTAGCCGGATAACAGCAGTTTTCTGATGTTTGCCGGAAAGGCATTTATCGAGAGCTTTGCACAACCGCATTGCAACTCTATTTCGTCATTCCGCACTTGATTCAACCTGCCTTAGCCTGCCCCGTGCTTGACACGGGGTACTTGATACGGGGTACTTGATACGGGTAACTCCAGTTATTTCAAGCAGTTCTGGATTTCGCCCCGATTTTCATCGGGGTGACGCGCCGGAATGACGTGGAGAGTGGATTTTTTTGAAAGGTCTCACTTTAAAAAGTGACCATAATGAAGGCGATGATTTACTATCTCTGACTTTATATCTTTTACAGGCATCCTTTCACGAATTATGTAACGGTATAATCCTGCCTTCGAGATATCACCGATAAACAGGGCGCCAACAAGCCTGGTCCCGTCCGGGGTAAAAACCAGTTTACGATAGGCCTTTGGAGTGGCTGTAATGTGTGTCTCGTAATCGGTCCCCTTCGTATGGACGATACCCATGGACACAAATGGTTCATCAGCCACCTGGGTTGCATTTAAAATGCCAAAGGTTCCTGAATAAGCGCTTGGCCGTCCAGCCATATTCCGTCCGGTACAGCTACCCATCTCCGCTGCATTGGTCCAGAGCCCGGTTATAATTCTCTCTCCTGTAATCTGATCAAATGTCACTGCCACATCCCCGGCTGCAAAGACATTCTGAATATTGGAGCGGGTGAACTTGTCAACCACCACGCCCTGGTCTAAGAGGATACCGCTTTTGTCAAGAAATTCTATATTGGCACGGATTCCTTTACCAATACAAACCATCTGACAGGGAATTTCTTTGCCACTCTCCAGCAGTACTCCAATGACCCCTCCGGAATCGGATAAGATTTGGGTAACATTCGATCCGGTCATCAATTTCATGCCTGCTTTATTTAAAGCATTACGAATCAATACCGTATCGTCAGGCTCCATCAACTTTGAGTGGACATCAGGAGATTTCACGATTAATGTTACATCCAGTCCTCGTTCAAGCAAAGCAAAGGCTGCCTTGAGATTTAGTAAACCTCCTCCAAGCATCACAGCATGTCTGACAGTCTCTGCTCTATGAGTTATAGCACGGGCATCGGCAATGGTCCTTAAGACAAAGACACCTTCAGATTCCAGCCCGCCAATATCAGACGGAATGTTAGGCAGACTGCCGGTGGCAATAAGCAGTTTATCGTAAGGCAATTCCTCACCATTCTTAATATAAACCTTTTGCCCGGCTGTATTTAGTGCCTCCACTCTGGAATTAATGCGGACATCAATATTTGCACCCTGGTAGGGTCCCTGACCTATAAGTATCATCTCCGGAAATTTCTTTTTGCCGCTTATCATAAAGGGGAGCATGGGACGGAAATACGGCATATCCTGTTCTTCCGACAGGACTATAATAGAGCCCTGTGAATCCAGTTTCCGAATTGCCTCTGCCGCTGCCATTCCGGCTGCGCTTGCCCCAATGATAACATACTGCATCTGTTTTCCTGCCATTATTAACTCCCTTTTCCAGAGATCATTTCTCTGGCTGCATCTTGACGAACATCACCGGAGAATGCCTCAACGGTCCGATAAACCAGAGCCTTCGTAGGACAGGCACCCACGCAGGCAGGAACCTGAAGGTCCGGGCATCGGTCACAGCGATACGCCTTGCGGGTCTCCAGATGTCGTCCAATAACACCATAGGGACAAACCATTACACACGTCCAGCATCCTATGCACTTATCACTGTTGGTTACGATAACCCCTTCTTCGGTACGACTGATAGCGCCACTTATGCAGGCGTGCATACATGGAGCATCCTCGCAGTGGCGACATAATATCGGAACCTTACGATCCGGCGGGGATACCCATTCCACATAGACACGGTTTTTAGGGGTTGGCTGTTCTGAGATGGCTTCGAACAGGTTTTTGCTTCTGGAGTGCTCTACTGAACAGGCAATTTTGCATGTATGACATCCTACACAACGATCCAATCTGACAAATATCTCTTTTGGCTGAGACATAATAGCCTCCTATTTAAAATATAGGTACTGTCAAAACTATTTACCCTTTATGCATTTAAAAACTCTAAATCCTAAACCCTAAATCCTAAATAAATCCAAAGCTAAAAATACAAAACTCAAAACATTATTTAGACTTTTCAACAATTGCGCCAAATATTTTTGTTAGCTCTGCCGCCT
>JAGVGM010000002.1 GCA_020057065.1 Thermodesulfovibrionia bacterium | reverse complement strand
GATGACCATGCCTTCCAGTACCGCGTGAGGGTCCGCTTCCAGAACGCTCCTGTCCATAAAGGCGCCGGGGTCACCCTCGTCGGCGTTGCACAGGACGTATTTTATATCGCCAGGCGCCGTGGAGCAGAACTTCCATTTGAGACCGGTAGGAAATCCGGCGCCGCCGCGGCCTCGCAAACCTGAATCAAGAACCTCTTTGATAATCTGTTCAGGGGTCATTTCTGTGAGAGCTTTTGCCATCCCCGCATACCCGTCTCTGGCAATAGCCTCATCGATATTTTCCGGATCGATCCTGCCCCTGTTCCTCAACACTCTCAAATCTTGGAGAGCGAAAAAGGGTATCTCATTCATCTGGGGAATGACTTCCTGTGTGGCCGGCTCTTTGTAGAGAAGTCTCTCCAGAATTCTTCCTTTCACCAGATGTTCTTCTACCAATTCAGGCGTATCTTCCGGTTTGATTGACACGTAAATTATGCCCTCCGGATACACCACAATTATGGGGCCAAGGGCACAGAATCCGTTACAACCAGTTTCAACAATCCTAACTTCTTCTGAGAGTCCCCGTTTATCAATCTCTTCCTGCAAAGCCTGCTTTACTTTAAGGCTGCCGGAAGCGTGACAACCGGTTCCTCCGCAGATCAATAAATGCGAACGAAACACCTTCATATGGATACTACCCTCCTTCATATAGTAATATTGTGGGTAACTACTCAGGCACAAAGTGGCAAAAAATAAAGACTATAGACTAATAGGCTATAGCCTATACATTGTGCCTTTGGTGCTCTGTGCCTCTGTGCCTACCTGAATAGTTACTATTGTGGTTCAGTAAGGAAGCAATCGTCGTACTATTACCGGTTGTTTTCATTGACTTAGCCTCTGGCCATAGCGAACATGGTCTGAACTTCCCCCAGCAGGACGTGTCGTTTGAAGACCTGTCTCATCTTGTTTGCATCCATTGTGCCGTAAATGATCGGTTCCTGCCCGATTAATTCTACCGTAACCATGGGTTCTTTGCTGCACATTCCTGCACATCCGGATGTGGTTACCATAACGTCCGATACACCTGCTTCGGCAATTTCACTCATGATAGAGTCCATTACCGCTCTCGCCCCAGCGGCGATACCACACGTCCCCATATGCACGGTCACTTTTGCTCTCTGTCCGCCCTCTCTCAAGGCGGTCTCCGATTGCACCTTTTCCTTGATTTTTTTTAAATCTGCAATTGTTAATTTTGCCATAGCTATTTTCCTCATCCTTCGTTTTAACTGTACTGACTCAGTACTTCTTTGGCCTTAGCCGGTTTCAACCTCCCGTGGACGCTGTCGCCGACGAAGATCACCGGTCCCAATCCACAGGCACCAACGCAGCGCACCGTCTCGAGGGTGAAGAGCCTGTCTGGCGTTGTATCGCCCTCTTCAACATTAAGTTCTTTCTTGACTCTATCGTAGATAGCCTTACCGCCGCGAACATAGCAGGCTGTGCCCAGACACACGCGAAGGGTGTGTTTGCCGCGCGGTTTCATGGTAAAAAATGAATAAAATGTCACCACCCCGTAGACCCGACTAAGCGGCAGCTTCAGTCCTTTGGCGATGATTTTCAGGATGGGGATTGGCAGGAATCCAAGCACCATCTGAGCCTCTTCCAAAATGGGAATCAATGACCCCGGCTTGTCTTTGGACTTATTAATAATCTCGTCCAACTTCTTCATCTGTTCCGGTGTAAATTCCTTTGTTATGTCAACATCAATGTTAGCCGTTTTTGTTTTCATGCATTTATTCCTCCTAAGCTATAGCTTAATTCACACTTCCGCTCTTATTTCCTTCAGGCCTTCCGCAATATGCTGCCTTATGAATAGTAGGATGTCCGGATGATTAATTGGTACATCTTCAATCTCTTTTTTGACGTCTCTTGTATCCAAAATGAATACCCTGTCATTGTGCTGGTGACGGTATACGAAATCGACGTCCGTGTTGCCCGCAATCAGAGTAATCAGGGTACTTATAATATCGCCAAGTGGTTGTCTGTCAATGTGGCTAAACTTGAATTCAGCGGCAACTATCGTTCCTTCACCCCCCTTCGATTCTATTATGAACTTCCCATCTGTTTTTTCTGCGGCCTGAACCAACATCGGAATGCCTAAACCGACTTTACGAACCGTTTTCGTTGTATAGAAGGGGTCGCTCACTTTTTCAAGGACATCTTGACTCATGCCGGATCCATCATCCTTGATTTCGACGGATAGTACATCTCTGGTAGTGTCCTCAATAATGGCGATGTAAACGGTTTTGGCACCGGCCCTTGTGGAGTTTTCCACTATATCCAGGATGTGCAGGGATAGTTCAAGCATGTCTCACTCCTGAATGAATCGTCCTTCCCTATTCTCGAAGGCCATTTTTAGCTCTGAAACAGTTACCTTTTTCAGGAATATATTCGTTCCTCCTTTCCCAATATCCTTAATAAAATGCGCGTCCGACGATTCAATGAGAGGGTACTCCGAAAGTTCAGGGTATCTCAACCGGGCCTCTTTTATTCCTGTTTCGTGAGTTACTTCAAGGGCATCGAACGGGATAAGAGAATCAATGAAACCCAACTGACCTATGACGCTGAAGCTTTCACGATCAATATGGGAAGCAATAGCCAAACCACCCAACCTATGAATTTGATTGACGATTTCATGTAACTCAAGCCTGGTCGCTCCGATGAGAAGCCTGTCGTTGAAACCCTCGACTTCGTCCAGATCATTCACGATTGCCTGGCATCCGAATATTTCCTCCCTGTTTGTCCCTGAGAGATTATTATAAACGATCTCCTGAAGGACTAACAGACGATCCAGGTTATCAAAAAGAGCGAGCAGATGAACTTCTTCAATGCTTGTTATTTCCATGCCCGGGAGTACTGTAATGGGTTTCCCTTCCGCGGCCCTTATCACGTATTGAATGTTCTCCGAAGAATTATGATCACAGACAGCGATGACATCCAGTTTTTCAGATACTGATTTCTCAACTACTGCGCTGGGATACATATCCAAATCCGCACAGGGGGAGAGACATGTGTGCACATGAAGATCGCAGCGAAAAACCCTGAGCATTTTGAATCTATGTCCACACAAAGAAAAGCCCACTCATTATGGTATCTTCCTTTGTTTAATTTTCGAGAATTAATACTACTCCGACACATTGTCATTCCGAGGAGCACAGCGACGAGAAATCTCACAAATGAGACCCTGGAGGGAAGATTCTTCACTCCCTTTGGTCGTTCAGAATGACATAAAACATGAATTGTCGGAGTAGAATTAACCGGTTTTATTAATCAATTTATATATCCTGCCGGTGACCTCAAATCCGGGCATATCAGACACAAGTATGGGTATACCTTCTTTTATTGCTTTCTCAAGGGTGTCTTTTGCCGGTTCACTGCCCTGAATAAGCACGATACCCGCGTGATCTTTAAGACTGGCGACAGCAACGATGTTCTGATGAACCTGGCGTGTGATCCATATATCTCCTTCCTTGCTGTTTGCCATAACGTCACTCAGTAGGTCGCCCGTGTATCCTCCCCGTACTTCTTTTTTCAGTTTATCCTCGCCTGATCTGACCTTCAGGTTTAAGGCTTTGGCGATAGATTCAAGATCCATTTCCCAGAGATTCCTTCCTCAGCTATTTGCACCGATATTTTCGAAGCTTCCTTCGCATATCGGCTTTTCGTCCTCAATTACGTACTACCAACTTTTTCTATGCAGCCTCTTATACCTCGTGCATGTAAACGCCCGGATATTTCAAAAAGAATGAATTTCGTAGTTAAAATAGGAATATTTGATTCCTGCGCCAACTTCAAGGCTTCCGGTGTAGGACTCTTCCCCCGGCCCATAATGACGGCTGCAATGTCCAGGACATCTGCTGTCCTGACAACTTGGGGATTCGTCAGTCCAGTGATTAAGAGGCTTCCCGATGTTGCAAAAGCTAAAACATCGCTCATCAAGTCAGCGACAAATGCGTGGTTCACTTCTTTACTTAACTGTTCATGACCGACGAGAACCTCTGCATCAAGGAGCTCTTTTATCTCTTGGAGAGTCAATTTTATTCCCCCATCGTTAATCTTTCCTTCCCCTTCTTCTTTTAACGAGTCATCACCCATTGCCGGAGGTGTTTTGCGCATTAAATCAAGCACTTCCTCGGCTAAAATTTGCCCTTTTTTCTTTAACTTAATAATACAATCAGTATCAACGGCCAAACCCCGGATAATGTCTTCGGCAAAAGACTGGCAGCTTGGCGCACCACAGGCACCACAGTCCAGACCAGGCAGTTCGTTAGTTATTTTATCTAAACGTTCCATTTTAAGCAGCGCTTTGGACATGTCTTCATCAAGCATCATTATCGGTCTGGGCAGGATAGGTTCGGTAGAAATAAATCTACCTTGTTGGTAAAAATCCGACATTTCTTTTTCCTGGTAATACGGCGTTTTTGTCCGGTACTTTTCAACAAAATATTTTAACTTTACCCTTCCTACAAATGGATTTTGTATACCTAAAGGACCGCCTACGCACCCCCCAGAACAAGCCCGGAGTTCAAGAAAATCAACGTCTTTTAATTCGCCCCTTTCTACTTCTTCCAATACACTTGCCACATATTGAATACTGCAAACTGCTAAAACTGAACCATAATTTAACGCTCTAGCCTCTCCGGTAAGGTAACCCCAAGACATTCCAATGCCGGTTGCTTTTTGTAAATTCATATTTTTTTCTTTTTTATGATTTTTAGTTAATTCTTTAAGTATATCTTTGTACACCAAAGATATATTAATAACCCCGTCAATGGCGGAAGTCTTTAAACCCATAGGTTGTTTTATCTCGGTCACTCTAGCCGGACAAAGTGAAATAGAAAAAACACCAATATCTTTATAAGGAATACCCTTTCTTTTTACGGCCTCTTCCTTGGCTAACATGGCAGCTACTTCCCTGGGAGTCATAAAAGGTGAAACCTGGCTTAAAAGATCGGGAAATTTAATTTGCATTAAGCGTAAAACAGCAGGGCAGAATGAAGAAATAAGCGGTTTTTTATACTTATTTGTACTCAAGTAATGACGGGTCATAAAAGACAATACTTCTTCTGCTAAAGCAACCTCAAAAACATCATCGAAGCCTATACTTAAAAAAGCATCAAGAATGTTTTCAACGTTTTCCTCTTCTTTAAATTGGGCGTAAAATGTAGGACCTGGAAGAGCAATCTTATACTTAAATTCGGAAAGTTTGTCCAAGGTGTCGGTAACCGCAATTTTAGCGTTATAAGGACAAACTCGGATACATTCGCCACAATCAATGCAGCGTTCTCCTATTATTTTGGCTTTACCACCGTGAACGCGAATAGCCTCTGTAGGGCACCTTTTAATACAGTTTGTACATCCCATACATTTTTCATAATCAAGGGTTATTGAATGAAAGTAACCAGACATTAAACTACCCCTGCCTTAACTATTTTATCTTTGAAAGACAAATATACTATTGCTTCCAAAACCGTACCTACTCCTACCTGAGACTTAATATTTAATTTATGGGAATATTGTTTAATATTGGGTAACCCCATTCCTGCTCCAAAGCCCATTTCCCGTATCTCATTGGTCGCTGTTGAGTATCCTTCCTTCATGGCCAGTTCTAAATCTGGAATCCCTATTCCTGTATCTTCTGTTAAGACAACCACCTTCTCGGGAACAATAATTACTTTAAGATGTCCATAGTTAGCGTGAATGACAACATTCATTACTGCTTCATAAACGATGATGGCTACATTTCTAACTACCTCCGTCTTTAAACCTAACTGTTGCAGTGTTTTTTTAACCTTTAAAGCTGACTCCCCGGCTACATTAAAATCCTTTTCTCCTATTTTAAACTCTAGTTTAATCTGCGGTTTGCTTTCTGACTCTTTGTCCGGGCGATTCATTGAGTAGAGTTTCTCAAGCTTTTCATTCATAGTCCTCTAAGATTTCAGACAACTGTGAGGTCTTCACCTTAGGAAAGGTGTTATCATCAATTACCATCGTTGGCGCCAATCCACAGGCGCCCAGACAACGGACAGTGTCCAACGAAAACCGTTTGTCCTCGGTGATGGCTCCATTACCTATGCCTAGAATATCAGAGATCTTATCCATGTTCCGTTGACTCCCTCTAACATAACAGGCCGTACCATGGCAGATCCTCACAGTATGCCTTCCCTTCGGGACCATTGTGAAAAAAGAATAGAATGTAACAACCCCGTAGACCTCGCTAAAAGGGATCTTGAGGCCTACGGCGACCCTTCTCTGTATGGATTTAGGAAGATACCCAATAGTCTCCTGTATCTCCTCCAGGACAGGGATAAGTGCCCCAGGTTTTCTAGCGTATCGCTCGATGATGGTATCCACAGAAGCCAGCTCTTCTGCGGAAAATTCCTGTTCCTCAACAATTTCTGACGTCATATTCTCCACCATTGAAGTTCCTACCTTTTAAGAAATTATACGGTAATATCCTTCATGATTTGTACCACCTTCAATCTCCTAAAACCTATGTGCCGGGTCAATCTGTATCACTATTTCCCACTCTGGCAACACTATTGATAAAATATAACCATCTGTCTTTTTTTAACTCAAGATTTGTGCCAAAAGGTAATACTAATTCACGAATAAAAAATAACTACTTATAACTACTTGATAAATTAGGACAAATTATTCGCCAACCATGAGCAAGAGAAAAAGGGCTGAATGAAGAAAAGGCTCTTTTTGTAAACACTCTGTTTCCAGTCTGTCAACTAGATTATCGTTCCGTAAATTCAATGTCATATCGACCCCTTCGCTACTTGTCATTTCGAGCGTAGCGAGAAATCTGTCTGTTCGCTCAGGGCAGGCTCCGGGAGATATCTTCTAACATTGCATATTAATTAAGATTTCTCGCTTTGCTCGAAATGACAGTATTGCATATGTATTTATGAAACGCTGTACTAGTTTCTTCTCCATCCGAATTTACCTTCTTCTCCATTGGATATCCTCCAAAATTATCTACCTTCCCCGATAATGGTCTTGACTGTTGAAAGCAATTCCTCTGGATCTACCGGTTTTTCCATAAAGTACGAGACCGGCCAGCTTTCGCCCAGTATATGCT
>JAGVGM010000188.1 GCA_020057065.1 Thermodesulfovibrionia bacterium | reverse complement strand
TGCGTAAACATGAGACAGGCTTCCAGGAAAATTTACAATAATCATTGACGCAATTGTAATTCCCCGGAAAGTATCTAGAGCTAATAAACGATCAAATTTTTCCATTTTTATTAAGCCCTGAATTTTTGAATTACGCATATACCGTTGGGAGCTGAGATGCGGGAAATGCACAAGCGTTTTACCGTCGATTCTCCAGCGACTTGTTGGTCCCATCTTTTTGCGTGCCAAATTAAATGGTCGCTGTCCCTATTTTATTCAATATATGCCCCTATCCCCACTATTCGTTATCTCCTCAATTATCTCTAATATTTCAAAAACTAGTATGGTGTCCCCATCTTCTGTGCAGACCGGAAGGACGGTCCCCAGGTGAGGAAGTGGATGAGCAATCACAGGGAAGAAGAGATATGACGGAGAAAGAAACCCAGATGCGTAAAAAACTGCCACCATATATTGAAAAATAATTATTTTGATTTATATCTCACCCGGGCACCAGATTCCTCAATTGAGTATAGATTCTTATTCTTTGGATCATAAGGATTCGGAAGCAGTCGAAAACTGGGGTTTCTTGAAAGTACATTATTCACATGCATCACTAGGAAAATATTCTTCTTCCTTATTAATTCCATGGCGAGTCGGATTTCACTCGACCCAAGCTCGAACACCTCTTCATCCTGAGATGATGATTTCACCTCGATATAAAAGTTCCTGCCCTTATGGTTTATGATAAAATCACAACCAGCATTGTCATCCACTGGATTTTCTGGAAATACAAGTCGACTGTTCGAAGATTTCCATGTTGCAGAATGGACAACTGTGTTTCCATATCTCTTAAACAGCATCCTGTATGCATGGATTTATCCGGCGAAGCCGATTAAGTTTTCTATAGCTTTTGGGGTTCTACCCAGGCGCTTTCCTGGTTGCTTTTTTCTATCAACCTCCGATGGCTTCTTCCTTTTTAGCTCTAATGTTGATAACCGTGACATCTCGTTCAGTCCGACGTCGGGAAGTGAATCTTCCTCGATTTCGCTCACCATGAGATGCCAAAGAGCACCAAGGTTTTCTTCAGAGGAATCGAATTCTTTTCCACATACGAGTATCATCCGGTTTTGTCGCCGCTTCTTTTCTTTATAATCATCAAGGTTCTTGTCCGCATTAATTAAATCTTCTGGTGAGATTGATAAAGCTTCCGTGAGTGATCGAATGTCATCTACTTCATCTACAATGATCCATAAATCGCTGTGGGTTGTTTCCCGTGGCAGTCTTTTCAGTAGATTGAAAAAACCCTTTTCGCTGCAGAGATCGAGATATGCCAGATGATCGAAAAAATACTGGAAATGGATCAAGAACTCATTAGGTGCTTTTTCCCAAGATAAAGGACTGATATCTTGACGTAGACACCATGCAATAGCAACTTTCTGAAATTGACCTAAAACATCCAAAAAATTGTCATAGTTTTTCCTATGGATATCAGATGGATCTATTTTAGCATTTACACCAGCCAAGAAGAGGCGTTCTTGCAGTTCCTCCGGAGAATGAACGTTTTTAATTGCTGAAATCTCTTCGGGCAGAGCACACCAGTTCTCAAAAAGCATTTGTACCACCGGCATAACATGCTCAAACTTAACATCCCAAATTTGCTTAGCCATTTCTTCTGGAAATTCAAGTTCATCAATTTGCTGTGCGAGAGATTTAAATTTACCAACTTCACCATTCCTCCGAAGGATATGAGCAAGGGTTGCCTGTAATGGTACACGTGCTCTCCTCAACTGATTGCGAAAGTCTTCTTCCGCATTCTTATTCACAAGTTTCTTTTCTCCGACCCTCTCAAGAGCCTCATTCCATTTTGCCATTTGGACTGATTCACCGAACAACTCGTACAGACGTCGCCCAAGCGCAGAGTAGTCATCGGAAGACCGGACGAATCTTAAAATTTCCACAGGTCCCGGATTACTAATGCCCCACTTCTGCAAATAGTCCAACAAAGCCTCCTCTGTCGTAATATCAGCCATGACACCAATTTCCGCATCAGGTTTCAGGAGAGCGACAACAGGCATTGTCATTCTGATTAGTTGGCCGAGATCACCTTGCCACAGGTCATTTGCCTGATCATATTGGGTTGGTTTAATCTTCAGGGATTCAAGAGCAGCACATATATCCTCACGGGTCGGTGCTTCTATGTGTTCAAGCTTTTCAAGTATATGTTTTAATGGCAATTCAAGGTCATCCCGATCTATGACTGCCTTAAATGCTTCGGAGTATTTACTCATCGTGTCTCTAAAGGCATTGTCACAAACAATGACCTTATCTTGAGATATCCACATTGCCGACACAGGAGGTTCAGCAATGACCTCATCCCCCAGCCACAGCCCCGCCTTCATAGAGGTAACCCAACAGATATTAGAATCGCGCAATGTTTGCGCCGTACCTGATATTTTTTTTGCATAAAGTCCGGGAGGCAGTAACCCGAAAAACGCATACAGGGTTAATAGAACTGACGGTAACCACGCATATTCGCCCTTGATAAGTGGTATTCCCAGTTCTGGCTTCCAACGTTTCCCCTCCGTGATTGGCCACACTTCCAACTCAGAGGCTAGGCGAACAGCATCGCCATAGGCACGTTTAAAGTGCGAAGCGAGGCGCTTTGCATCTGATGTATCGATTTCGATGACGGGTAGGGAAAACAGACTCAATTCTCTAACAAACGAAGCGGAGCTATCGGGAAGATAAACCGGGGAATTCATATCCGGTTTTACGGCTTCAAAATGCTTTGGCCCATTGCTGATGATTATGCGATCAGGAAAAAAATCTTGATCGTTAGCCTCATATATGTTCCAAGCGACACAAATATGATTGAGAAACATGTTCCTGTCCGGAATATCCGAATCAAGGGCTACTGCCAAGTCGTCCAACAGCCTTGTACTGCTGGATTTTTCTTCCGGATCGGGATCAAATTTCGGCATTCCGAGATGAGCAAGTCCTTGTTCGAATAGTTCTGGATTTCGATCTATCTTGTCCGCCAATACTCCCGGCAAAGGCCTTAAATGTTCATACTGCCACCAGTGTCCGGCCAAGTGGTTTTTCGGTACATACCAACGAATGTTCGGCGTTTCCCATTCTCTTTGACCATCCGAATCAATAGCAATCCATGGCAATGTTTTAAGGCAATAAGACAATGGCGATTCTTCTTCAACACTTTGACTTTGACCATCAATCTTCTTGATATATGTGGTCAGCCATGATTCGTCCCATTTATGGATGCTAGCAAACAGCGAGTTCATGAAAGCAACCCGTGTTTTTTCATTGAACTCGGCATATTGGTCCAAGCCGGGAATCATGGTCAGTGATTGCACCTCATAAGTAAACCAACCTGAATAATACAAGCGGTCCCGTACCTTAGGAGAGTAAACATCTCTGTATTTTCCCCATATCTCCCCAGGAATATAGGGAGGTGGCACATCTGGAAGTGAAAAAGAATCTTTGAATGAACCTGTTTGTGATTTCCACTCGCTTGGTTTTAATTCTAAAACCCTCAGTCCATCAAATGTCCCGGAGAGTTCAAGAAGATCTTTATAGAATGCACCTCTACCGTCCCATAACTTATCTGTTGGAGGCAAAAGCATCCTTTTCAAAGCTTCTTGGCATTCTACTGTATTGGCGCCACTCAGATACTCATAGATATCAGCCCCGACACTATTGGGCCATCCTGGACCGAAAGAAGTCTGTTCAATGGGATACCACCCGCCATAACAGGGTGCAGGAAGCTGACATAATAGTTGCAGTGTTCCACTTCTTCCCCTTCCTCTGTCAGGCATACCTGCAACCAGTTTTAGTCCCCACAAAAGAATATCCCGATACAGTCTGTTTTTCTTACTGTGCAGCGAAACTGGCAATTTTGGGATTCTGGGAATTAAAACAGACCTTATAATCTCGATGACCCTGTAACGCTGGACCAGGGTTGATTCAACGAATTTACGAATGGGTGTCTGCTGCCTAGCGTTCTTAGGATTATAGATTTCAACTCTGTCATTCAGGAAAGTAATGTGTTTCTTAAGAGTCTGAGGAATATCGCTTGAGTTGCCTTCGGCCTGTATCTCGTCATCATCTACACCCTGTCGAGGAGGGAAAAAGACCGTGCAATTCGGGCCACTAGGATGAAGCGCCTTATCATTTCCTAAAAGGATTTCCTTCTCCTTCAATGGCTCTGCATTGTTCTTGAAAAGTTTAATCAGATCATACCAGAATCCGTTCCAATCGGCATTTTCTCCTACTCTATGTTGTACCTTTGCAATATTTTCTACTGTTGCTGCCAGATCTTCATCGAGTGGCAATGGATTGATACCAAAAGCATCAAAGAGAGATTCGATCTGCCGCTTCCTGCTCATCAATTCTTTTTTAATGATGGAAAAAGTTGCATGGTTTCGTAAATTATCCTCAGTAAAAACATGCGGGGATTCAATTCCCGGTAAAAGGCTTGCGTCCGCTATGGCTTTCCAGCCTTTATCGGTCAGAAAGATGGGTTCTTCCGAGAGATTAATTCCTTTTTCTTCGCACGCTTCCTTAAGAACATTGAACCACTCATTGCCTGCACGTGTTTCCTCAAATGACGGCGACAAAATATCTATAATTGCCCTCGCTTCATCCACGCCTTTACCTAAGAGACCATCAATCACAATTTCAACTGCTTTTTTGCTAATTCGATATAGAAGTAGTCTATTAAACGACTTTCTGAAATCAACATCCGTTCTGCTCATATCTCCGTAGAAAGGCCCACTAAAGTGAGCGGCACACCCTGTTGGCAATTGCGTTGGCAGGTAGATGTTGATCCAACCTTGCTCGGGTTCTTTATCCATTCTTACGGCAAGAGAAACCGTCGCCTTTGTCAATTCCGGCCAACGGCCTGGAAGGTTATCGTCAACGATGGCTTTGATGATTTCGTCCTTTTCATCTGGTTTATCTTCCCCACCGATATTGACAGCCCACAACCAGTATTTCTTTTTGGTATAATTTTCCGTTCCATCCTCAATAACTTCCAGCGTGATTTCCTGACCATCGTTTCGGTCCTCCAAATCGCGAACCTTCCTTTCAACAAACCTCTGTTTGCATCCTGATTTCAATGAGAGAAATTTCACCCGATCAAGAAATAGAATCGTGTTCTCATCAAGCTGATCCATCATTTCTGTAGCAAGCTTCCTTGCAGATTCGTTTTTAAAGGGAAGCCTAATAACAGATGCGAATCCCTGATTTTCAAAATACTTGATTTGAAGGGTTTGAGGATGGGTATTAATGGGAATAGGCAGAAGATAGGGGGAAAGATATTTCAACTCTTTTGCCAACCATTGATCATCTTTACTACTATAAAGATTTCGGAAGGTCAGCAATCGATCAGGGCTCCATTCGACAAGTGGCATAGTATCGTCGAGCGGCGAACATGGCTTATCGTCTCCCTTGAAAAGCTTCAGAATTGGTGTTTCAAATCGTATTGTTACATCAGGAGTGAAGTAAAAGCAGTATCCATCAAATTTCTCGCTATCCATGCTGCTACGTGAATAAATCTCCGGCGCATTTGCTATTTCGAGAACACTTCGAAAGCCAATGCCTTTGTTTCCTATTGATTTCTCTGGATCTTTGTCACTCTGACCCAATTGGGAAAGGAACTCAAAGTTAGACCTTATGAAGGGTAACCCATCATTAGCCACATAAAGTGCCCCATGTGGCATTTCATCATGATCAATTGTTATTTCCAGACGACCCTGACCGCCAAGCACAATATTATCATTCATTGCATCGTGGGCATTTTGAATAAGCTCAATCAAAAACCGTCCATGATACTGATGTTCGACCTGCTCGGTCAGATTATGAAGGCTCTTGTACGTTGACGTTTCATTCGCCAGTTCATCCAGAAAGGTACGGAGCATTCCTGTTGTTTTTCGAATTATTTCAGATCGAAAGTCCTGCTGATTCATCAATCGCCTTCATTGATGCTCATCATTCAGTATAAACTAGGCACTGTTCCTACTATCTCAACGTGTCATTTCGACCGAAGGGAGAAATCTTTAATAAGCCACTGGCACGGTAAGATTTCTCGTTTTACTCGAAATGACATTGTTGCTACGGTACTTAGAAACGCTCTACTGGTATCGGCCTCATTTAGCATAACCTTATAAATCCACCATCTCTTTAAGCACCAATGTTTCAATCTCTTTAATCTTCTTTAGTTTATAATCATTGGAGAGGAAAATGGTAGCCTGGTTCTCAATAGCAGAGGCAATCTGTAGGGCATCTGGGGTTCGGATTCCATATTTTGCTCTTAATTCAGCCCCTTTTTCTGCTGTCTTTGGATCTATATTTACCATTTTGAGGTTAGGAAAATTGTTGAGAAGAAATTTGTAGTCTTTGACTGCCTCTATATTCCGGTCCTTGATAGGTTTTACCAGGATCTCAGTGAGGGTTATGATAGATGTAACCCCTTTTGCAAGCCCCTTTTCTATGTAATAAAAAATCGAACTCAGCATGGACATGTATGGCTCTTTTGCTTCCATAGAATAGATAAAGAGCATAGTATCAAGTCCTATTACCTGGTGTCCTTTGAACAACTTTTTGATCCTATCTTCTATTTCTCCCATGAATTCCTTTCCTTATCAAGGTAGCTGTCAGTATCCACATCCTTCCAGACTTCCTTGTGCAATCCCATCATGTAATTGGTATAACTTTTTGGCTTGGGGTAGATAATCAAGCTCCCTTCCTTAACCTTCATTAATAACTCGTCACCTGGCCCTATCTCTAAGGCTTCTCTGACATGTTTTGGAATCACCACCTGACATTTACTGCTTAATTTAACCCCTACTTCCATTTTACTTTCTCCTCTGTTTCTTACTTTTTAGATTTCAACTTAATT
>JAGVGM010000313.1 GCA_020057065.1 Thermodesulfovibrionia bacterium | reverse complement strand
ACCCTCTGCCCGAAATCCTGACAGGCACGCGCCACCCTGCGCAAACGGCGCTGTCCACCTTCTTCAATTGAGACATCATAGCTTACAAGTACAAACATAGAGCCACCTCACATATAACTCCCCCTCGCCCCCTCTTAGATTAAGAGGGGGTTGGGGGGCGTTACTCAAAGAATCACTTCCACACAAACGGTGGATATGCATCCATATCGCCGCGCAGATACCTCGCCATGAGCAAAGCCTGCGTGTGAAACAGCAAGCCGATTGTGACCTTCTCTTTCAGGAACGGATGCATTATCTCATCTTGCTTACGGGTCTGGTATGTAACCAGCACTGTCTTTCTTGTATCATCATCCATCAACACAGCGCCCGACTCTTTTTTGTCAAATCCCTTGCTCTGTACCTGACAGAGATTTATCAATGAAAGAGTGAGGCGGTCCGCAAGGAACGGCCTGAATTCTTCCATCATATCCAGGGCCAGCCCGTACCTGCCCGGACGGTCCCTGTGAAGAAAACCAACCGCCGGGTCAAGCCCCACGGTTTCAAGCGCTGAACGCATATCATGCATTACTATTGTATACAAAAACGATAGCAGGCAATTTACTTTGTCCAATGGTGGACGGCGGTTGCGTTCGCAAAATTTGAAATCCTCTTTCTGTGCAGTAATCAAATGATCAAATACACCAAAATACGTATTTGCCGACTCGCCCTCTATCCCGCGCAGGACTTCCAAATCTGACTCAGTCTGCAAACTTCTCAATGCGCTGTTGAATTTATTGACCGCCCTTGTGATTTCTCCGGTATCAACCTTCTCAGGATGATCACGCAGCACACGTGAAAGCACGGTGCGGCAATTGGCGATCTTGCCAGTCAATATCGCCTTTGCAATTTCTACGGATGATTTGCAATCGTCGGCGCGGCGGTACTGCTCACGCCTCAGAAGAACATTGCCCGACACAGGCCCCTGGACTTTCGCAAGAAATCGTCCGTTTACTGAAAGGAAGCTGATTGCCACACCGTTCTCCGCACAGAAGCCCATCAAATAAGGGCTGCACGATACCTGCCCAAAGCAGACGATTCCGCCGAGGGTGTGAATAGGAGCACGTAAACGGATTTCGTCCTCGACCTTGACAACAACCGTTTCACCTTCTTTAAAAAAATACGATCCCTGTGTTGTAACAAAGAGTGTGTTCAGATGTCTTTTCATTCTTCCACCATCCTCGCCAAATAATTACTTGCCTTCCTGCTCACCTTCGGCAGGCATAGCTCAACCAGCGAACACTTCTTGCACTTTGCCGAATACTCAGGCGGCGGAGTAATACCAGACGCAATAAGCTCGCGTAATCGCATCGCCGCTTCCTCCGTCTCCTTCCGCAAAGCACTGTCAAATTTCACATCATACCTGTGACGCGTCTGACCATAAAATAACGCGCCCTCCGGTATTTCAACGTCCATCATCTCCTCAAGACACATTGCCTGAGCGCAAAGCTGAACCTTGTCGCAATCATCCATTTTGGGTTTGCCCCGCTTGTATTCAACGGGAAAAGGAATCCATTTATCACCAGTCTTATGAAACTCCACTACATCAGCTTTACCGCTTAATCCGAGCCTGAGAGAACGCATCGGCACACCGTACTCAATTCGAATCTTACCCCTCGATTCTTTATTCGCCGTATCAACCTTTTCATGCATGATCTTTCCTTCGGCCGTTAGTACGTTTTCAGACCACAGTTGCTCAATATGGATCAACGCACACTGCCGCTCGCAGAATATTATATGCTGCAAAGCTGAAAGCTGAATGAGTTCGTCTTCGGAATACATTGTTACTTAATCTTTCTTTGCGACTCTTTTTCTTTTAAATAGTTATGAGCTGAGACAACCGGTTTTTTAAGACGTTTCTCCAATGCCTTTCTGGCATTACCGGCAATGCTTCCGCCTTCCTGAGCATCGGTTTTAAGCTTCTTCATTCCCTCAGAGTCTTCTGTGCGATGAATTTCCGTGGTAGCTCGTTCTCCAAGCATTGTAAAAATCAGTTCAAAATCATCCATATGGTCACGCAGGTTCTGCCGTTTAAGTCCTTTGAGTTTTTTGTATTCGCCGGGAGTGATGCCAAAAGTTGCCTTTGATATCTCCGAGGTTAAAATTTCATAGTCCTTTTCTTCTTTCGCGCCCCGATTCTGCCATTCATCGGTCAATTCTTCCCGGATGGCGATGCCGCGCATACGTTTTTCAATCCAGTCATCGGAATAACCTTTGAGCTTATAAAGCATCCGCGTCCTTTTTGTGGCAAGCTCCGGATTTTCAATCTCCTGAACGCGCTCATAGCCCACTTTAGCCAGCCAGCGTTTGAACGGCTCTGCCTTGGGTGAAGGGATGGATTGGATAATGCGAAACATACCCTCCGTATTGGCACAGTCAGTTTCGTATTTTTTACCATCCGGAGATTCCAGTTTCAGTTGTCGACAAAGTGTCGACAACTCAACCCCGTCTTCGGATTTTACTCTGATTTTCATTTTGTACCAATAATCCCGAGGGTTCACGCTATCGGTTAACACTGAAACGACATCAACCACCGAAAACCACCATTCGTTGTTATGAATTATTCTCCTGACTTCTTTCCCTCTAAAGACAGCAATATTTAATTCTGTCATCTTACCTCCTTGCCCAATTTACGTTGTCCCCACTAACTTTTCTCAATGACAACATTGTTTGGATATATTTCAGGCACTAATCCCAAAAGAGTTTTGATCTTAATCGAATAATCCTCAATCTTCTTTGGATCAGTGACATCTTTCTTAAGTGTAACGTCCAATGACCGGTGAACCACAGCAGACGAATATTGACCATTGCTGCAATTATGTTCCCACCATATTACAGCTACAACTTCCATGCTGCCTTCTGGTCGCGCAGAAGAAGCATCGTTGTCAAACAAATGTTCAAGAGCGCTTTTTATGGCTATAGCATCATCATCTTTGAACCATGTTTTTGAGGCAAGCTGGGGATTTATTGCACCGTAGGTTACATACAGACCATGATCAACCCGATGTTTCATTCCCATAGTATCTGACGCTTTCTTCGTTCCATCTCCCTCACCGCTAACACTTTTTGTAATCTGTATGCTAGACACACTTACCGGCGTAATGCTAAATGCTGAATGAATGGAAACAGGACCCCTGATCCCGATCGAAACACCTGCATCATCGGCTTTTCCTTCCGGCTCTTCTTTTACATCTTTACCCTTTTTAGGCTTCTCGTTCTTTTTCCCTTTATAGGCAAAAACTTGCCCGAACGAACGAACATCAATCCATTTATTGCAAGCTTCTTCACGGAACTTCTTCTCATCGCTCATTGCATTTTCTAAAACACCTTCTACCCTTGCCCGTAAACTCCGGTAATCATCCAAACGGTTATCATCAGATTGAACGAAAACACTATTTTTATACTCACCTTTGTCATTCTTCATCTCCATTAGTCGATTTCTGATTTTTCTTTTAATACAGACATCAGACAGCTCGCCCAAACCGTCGTAATTCGTCCTGGGACGATTGCCATTTAACGGATCACCATTAGGATTAGCTCCTTTCACGCTAAACACAACCGCAAAATCAATTTTGTTTTTCAACGTTTCCATAAATAATCCTCCTTTTATTGATCTGTTTCTGATAATGTTTCTGATTCGCTTTCATTGGTATTACTGTTACCCTTTGGCCTGAGTGTTTCACGCTGGCAACTATAGGCAAGCAAGAATTCGCCGCTGAGTTTTTTATCATTTATAAAATCTTGGGTATCAAACATATTTTTTACTTCATCAATCATTGCCTGTCTTTTTTGAGACTGCCCTCCTAATCTCGCTTTGTAAGGCGAAAGGGAAAGCTCTATGGTTCTCCAAGTACTGTAAGGATGTTCGGCAAAACGCTGCATCAATCTTGCAGCATTTGTCTGCCTATCTTCACGTGCTTTATTCAACGCCCATTGTTCTAAACTGTCTGCCAATGCCAATAACCTGCCATACAAATAGTCACGACTTGTTCTACTCTCATCTAATGCCATATTGTATCCCTCCTCTTCATTTAATTTTTTAAAAAGTGCACAGGCTATGCCGAGGGCTTTATTCCATTCCCATCCCTCCATGCCCGCCCGGTTACATGCCCGACGAACCGCTGAATCAACAATATCACGAGGAATTTTCTGACCATCAATAATGCAAGGCAAAAGACGTTCAACCGTTGCCTTCTTCAACTTATCATTTACCTTGCTTCCATACGCAGCTTCCGCAATGTCTCTTGGCGCCGGTGCGCCGACAAATCGAATGCGTTTTTTTGTTTCGGGATTGTACCCATAGTCATGAACCCAAGCACAGCTATCATGCCATTTTTCTAAACGATCAAGAAATTCCGATCCTGTCAGTTCACGATAGAAGGTAATAGCCATTCGTCCAAGCGTTGCTGAATCAATTCCCATAACCACAACACCACTTGTATCTCCCAATTCGGATTTGCATCCTGCTATTTTATGTCTTAATTTTATAGCGATATTCTGTGCGACCGAGACGTTATCTGAATCATCACTTTGAAGATTATCTTCTCCTAAAATACCAAGAGGATCGGCAAGGGGATCAGGAATATCTACCCCTGAAGTGGCCCATGCAACAATAACTGCCTGATCTCCAATCCGAGAACCTTGACGACTGATAAGCCAACGTAATGCGCTGTGCGATTTTTGAGTTACCTCAAAGCCAACTCCGCATGCTTGATCTGCATCTGTAAAACGTCCACGAAACGTAAATCCTGATGTGTCATTTGATGAAATCAGTTTTGCCTTATCGCCATCATTACGCAACTTAGCTGGATGTTGCTCCGCGCTCAAGAGTTCTTTGCCTGTAACATAACAAAGGTATTTCTCTTGTTTTGTATTTGAGTAATAGTTTATCCAGTTATCCCAAAGCGTTTTGTCTTCCCACACTTGGGAACATTTGTCATCGGGGATTTCGACTTCCCAACGGATGAACGCTTCAGATTGATCCTTTAATACCTTGAAAATGTCTGGGGCATCCTTGCTCTTCTTTTCAGGCTTGTCAATCAATTTCCCATCGTCGCCTATAATTAGGGCTTTATAAGAGATTAAATCTTCAATCACTCGTCCCTTTTTAATGTAATTGAATACTGCAAGTGCTTTTGGATGCTTGTATTGGGACGTGCACCATTTCTCAAGCTCTGATTGATACTTCGCAAAATATGAATTCTTGCTGCCACCATATTCAGCATAATCCTTTGCCACATACTGCAACTTATCACACAAAGGATGCGGAGCTTCGCCGCTTGTTCGCCCGCCTGAACTTTCCGTACATGGAATGATCGTTCTTGCATCGTCTTTAGTTACAACTCTGGCTCTCTTGAAATTTCCTTGATGGTCAATGACTATCTCAATTTGCACCTTATTTGTCGTGTGACAAATCGGGAGAAGCGGGACTTCTTTTTCAGAGGCAACCTTACCAATCATTGACTGGCAATTTTCATAAGTCTCATATAATTTTTGTATCCAGCTCATTTATGAACCTCCCACTCCTCAAAACCTTCCAGCAATCCGTCCTCTTCTAAGCCGACCGATTCCGGCGGATTAGCTTTCATAGACCTTACAGCCTTTCGTATAGAACACTCTTCAGGTCTGATAAAATCAATCTTGCCGTCAACCATCTGAGGACGCCAGAACCGAGCATGAAGCTCATTTTTTCCATGCTCGTCAGGATAATCAAATCCGTGAAACATCAGATCAAACGCTATTTCGCCATAATTATCGTAACCGCTCTTGCCTTCTCCAAATATACATGGCTCAACATATCCCTGACATTCACGCGCACCTAAAAATATGTCCCTTCTGCCCCCTTTATCTATCATCCGTTTAGCAACAAAAAAATGTTTATTTTCATTTCTATCTTTCTCCATATCCTTGCGATTCGTGTTCCATTCAAAGTGTGCCTGAACTTGATACTCAACATCTGCCAAATAAGTATAAATCGCTAAATCGTGTAATGATTCTTCTTTCTTTTTAGTTCTGTCTCGTAGGCTTGGATAGACACCAGAATAATTCATTGGTTTTGCGCTCCGAGTCTGTGTCCTGATACGCTTTATAACCCTGACGCGATCTATAAACCAAACGATAGTCGGCTTCCAATAAACCGAACTCAATACGCCCTTCAATGCTTCGTATGTCGGGATGTGATAAGAACATTTCTCTCCGCCTATCTTTGTCAGTGGATCAGTAAATAGAGCGTATTTCCCGGAGACTTTAAATTCAACTCTGTTTTCTTTTTCCATGAACACCTCCTTTATCAACCATTAAGAATCCCATATCTTTTACAGGCATCTCGCTTAACCCGAATTCATCACTATAATACTGTTCATTAAGATACAGAATCCCTGAACCTTTCTGTACTTCATGAACGGCTTGATCTTGCAATCTTTTCAACACGTCCGGGAACACATTTACCGAATAACGCTGCGCTCTCCGGATTAATTTATATTGTTTTTCCAATTCTTGAACGGAGCAAAGTTTAGCGATAAGATCTTTCCCTTCTTTCTCATAAGGCACAATGATTCCGCGCGTTATAGACTCAATCGCCTGAAAAGATTTAGCAGCCGTCATAAAAGCCTGTCTCAAAGGAATTGCAGGATACTTACCTTTGATTCGCTTATGCTCCTCTACTGACAATGAATTAACTGACAGGAGATTAAACAAATTATCTTCCCGCCCGACAGGAGAAGCAGCAGTAACAGGGTAATTCATCTCTTTTGCTCTTTGATAGAAGTAATATTTATAATACTGCTCCATCGCTTCAGGGCTTTTAATGTTATTCCCAAGTCTTGCCGGGTTGTCTTTAAATTCACTAAGCAGCCGCTCGGTCTTCTCTTTACCAATTCTAATATCCTCAATCCTGTTTATATTTTCTTCCGCCGGATTGATTATTAATACTTCTCCGGGGGTTAGTCGTTCACGATGCCGATTACACCTGCCCGCAGCCTGCGCGATTGAATCAAGCCCTGCCAAAAAGCGAATGACTGAGCCGAAAGAAATATCAACACCTGCCTCAATAAGCTGAGTGCTAACACAAATAACCGGCCTCTTATCAAGCAAACAGGCTTTTACCTGATTTAGCACTTCCATTCGATGAGCTGGACACATGTTTGTGCTTAAGTGGTATGTTTCAATATTGTCTATCTGCTTACATTGCAGATAAATCTCATGCGCTGATGTTTTCGTATTCACGACCACCAGAACGCTACCTGATTCAACAACCTTTTGACCTGCAAGCGCTTTTATTTCATCGTTGCTCCAGCCGCCGACTTTTGTTTTATCTTTAACCTCAACGCGTTTCAGATCATCAAATAATTGTCTCGTATTAGGAATCATTTGTTGTTCTACGGTAATAGGCAAGGCCCGTGACTTCGGTTCGATCTTATCCAAGAGCGGCTGAGTCGCAGTGCAAAGCACAACTGTCGAACCACAATTATTTACCAGAAAGTTTACAGCCGTATTGAATAACTGCACACATTTTACAGGCAAGGTTTGGACTTCATCAAAGATAATCACGGCGTTTGCAAGCTGATGCATTCTGCGTGTGCCTTGCGTCCCAGAACCAAACAAAGCCTCAAGAACTTGCACATTGGTCGTCAGTACGATAGGCGCATCCCAATTTTCAGAAAGCATCTTTTGTTTTGTCGTCTCTTTATCTGGCATCAAATTAGAGTGATGTTCCAATACAATGCGATTCAGAAATTTTCCCTTCTTGTCCTTTTCTTCTAAAACCTTGCGTATCTCATCAGCATTCTGATCAATAATGGTAGTGAATGGCAGCACATAGATAATTCTGTCCATCTGGTACTTGTCCGCATGATGCAGAGCAAATCTCAGACTGGCAAACGTCTTACCTCCACCAGTCGGAACTGTCAACTGATACAACCCCTTTGGTCTAACAGCAAAATCGTAACAGGCTTGCGATACTTTCTGGCGTATGGCATTAATACCTTTTGAGTCAAAATCTTCCAACTTTTTATTTAATCTGTCTATTAAAATTTTCCAATCCTCATAGTCTCCATAATGCCGCAATTTTCTTAAGGCCGGCTCTTCAAAATCAGCCGTATCCAACCTGTCAGCGTCAATAAGGCAACTGTAGAGAAACCTTACCAGCAGACCAAATTTGAAAGCACAGGTTTCCTGTGAATCATGAGCGGTTTTCAATCCCTTAAGCTTGTCTATAAGATTTTGTAAAATTTCTGTTGATTGCAACCTGTTCATTATGTAAGCTTTCGCCTCATCGCTTAATTTTCCGAATACTTCGTCGATATGCGATTTTTCTCTCTCTTTGACCATGCGTTTTGAAAAGGTATCTTTGCCGTCAGGAGAAATACAATCGATCAAGCCGGAATGATGCGAGGCTATGCACAATGCCAGGACTTGAGCAACAAAGTTCGCCTCTTTCCCTTTGGAAAATAATTCTCTATTGACAAGTTGAGCGCCAGCGGTAGAATGATCAACTTTCCCCTTTAATCCCGCCGCATCAACATAATCGTCTTCGTCAGGATTAATAAGACCTATGGCTGATTTAATATATTGCTCAAATTCATGACTCGCTTTTCCGATGTCATGTAAAAGCCCAATCAACTCGCCTTGCTCTTTCAGTTCAACCTTTGAAGCAAACTCGCCCGTTAACCTTGAAACTTCTTCAAGATGATGTGATAACCAGTGTATTTCACCATCTTTTTCTCTGCGATGTGCAATGTAATCAGCGTTTTTAAACATAGTTGAACCCCTTACTGTTTAAAACACTTGAAAGCATTGCCACGCCATTCTCTGTAAAAGCATACGGGGAATATTTTATATTATGTCCACGCTTCAAGGTGCCAAATTGGTACCTTGAAAGTTCAGCGTATTCTTCTTTGGTCAATTGAAACATAAAGTCGTCCGGGAAACGATCCATATTCCTTTTGATGGCGCGATTGAGCATTTTAGTCTCAACTTCATAAAGTAATGCCAAATCCTTGTCCAGCATTACCTTCCTGCCTCTGATGAATAGTATTTTGTTTTCTACGATTTCCTGCGGAATGATTTCTGATGTCCCCATATTTTATCCCCTTTCTTTTTATTACATGATGAATTATATACTTACGCAATAGAATGCTACAAGACAATAATATCTATGGCTTTTACTTCCCCAGATCATTCCACAACCCAGCCAACCGACCTTCAAAATTCTGTAAAGGCATAGGGCAGCGTGTGTGAGTATTTAAGCTTTTTGCCTTTCTCTTGAAGAATCTCTCCGATGAGTTTGTGCGGTCTAAGTCTTGTTGAAGGGTAATTCGATATTTGCTCTGAAAATGAAAGCACTGAAACTGCATTGACAACAAGCTGCAGCAAAATTAATGGATTCGCGCCTTACGCGCTTATATCCATATTCCCTATCAATAGACTCGGCGAGCCGATATTGCCGTAAAATTCCATATCACTGCCAAGAGCTTCCAGCTTTTTGAACAGGTCCAGGATATTTCCTGACATAACTGCTTCTTTGATCGGATAAGCTGTTTCTCCATTTTCAATCCATAGTCCTGAAATACCTATTGAAAAATCACCTGATATAGGATTGGCCGTATGCAATCCCATGGCATTAAGGATCAGAATTCCCTTGGAGAGGGATTTTATTAATTTGTTGTTTTTCACTGTCTCCTGTCTACTGTCTCCTGACTTCTGACTTTCTTTTGGTTTTATATAAAAATTCGTTACATCAATCCCGGGAAGTGCTTTGTGACTGCTCCTTACGGCATTGCCTGTAGACCTGACACCGGCCTTTTTTGCCGCATATGTATTATAGAAATAGCTGTTCAATACTCCTTTGGAAATAACTGTCTTTGTACTAACGGGAACTCCTTCATCATCAACAGGCTTTGTGCCTGTTCCCCATTGCAGGGTTCCGTCATCAACAATATCAACAAGCGTGCTCATTATAGTCTGTCCAACTTTACCCGCAAGAAAAGAACGCTGCTTTTGCACAGCTTCAGCGGATAAGGAAGCGCTGAGGATATCGAGAAAACCTACAGCTACTGACGGACAGAGTATGACAGGCGCTTTTACAGTAGATATTTTTCTTGAACCAAGCAGTTCTACCGCCCTTCTTGAAGCCCTGTTCCCAACGGTTTTTATATCAACGTCACTCATCCTCCTGCTGCCTGCGAAATCCCACCCCATCTGATTATCACCGTTCTCATCGCCTGCAAGGGTTGTAACGTGAGCTGAAAAATCTGTGCCTTCATAGCTGATATTAACCCCTTTTGAATTTGCTATCGTTGTGCTTACTACCCCGGCCCCAACTTCTGCCTTCCTTACTTTTTTAATTCTCTTATCAAAGGCAAGCGCACTTTCTTCGAGCAATAAGGCATTTTTAATGACAGTGTCTTCTGATATATTTTTTATTTGTTCATCAAAGATCAATACCTCACCTGCAGGCATCTTCTCCGGAATATCAAGATACTCATCCACCGCGGTCCATTTTGCAGCATCTATGGCCGCATTAATTGTATTTTCGATCTCCTGAGGATTTGTTGTAAAGGCAAATCCAAGTCTTTGCCCTTTGATGACCTTTAGTGCAATTCCTACATCTTTAGAGACTTCCATGGCCTCAACCTTCCCGTCTTTGGCCTCTGCTGAGATCCCACTGGCACTTCTTATAAAAACTTCCGCCGCATCACAGCCCCTTTTCAGCGCCTTCTTTACAACGTCTTCTGCAAAGTTCTTATTCATATTTTTCCTCTTTAATTTTTTTTCTACAGGCTTTTCTGTGGAAAGTTCTTTATCCCCCTCTTTGGAAAAGAGGGGTTAGGGGAGATTTTTTAATGAATTTTATTTATTGCAAAATCCCCCTTAATCCCCCTTTTACAAAGTGGGAAATCTTTTCACTTAATTCCCGAAAGAACCTAATTTCTTGGCTATTAGCTGATAGATGTAAGCTCATGGCTTTAAGTATACAACAACTTTTGCCGATAAATATAATTGTGTAACCAATTACATGATTTTGTGAAGCAGATTACACAGGTATGGAAGAATGAATTGCTAACACATTGAATAATCAGGACCTTCAATTAGCATCAAATTTGCTTTATTAAGGTTAAAGAGAGATGTTTATATTGAGAAAAAATAGATGGTTAGCGTTTAATTGCTTATGATTAAAATTACGTTAAATACAATAAGGAGCAGGAGATGAAACAATCATTACTTAGTTTTCTGTTTATTTGCTTCATGATGTTTATAACCATAATAGCGCCGGCCTATGGCAATCAAGCCATGACAAACAAGAAGCCAATAAAGCCCGACACCTCAAAGAATCAGCCTTTCACTAACTCTCCGGTCAGAACGGTCGAGGGAATAATTCAGAATGTTTCAATCGATTCAATTCAGGTGAGGGGACAATACTATAGCATCGCTGGTATAAAACTAATAAATTCCTCAGGCGAAAATCTCAATAAATCATCTCTGAGCGCCGGGGAAAAAGTAGAAATATTCTTTCAGGAAGGCAAAATTACATCAATATTAATATACGACGATATGCTTGAATAGGGGGATAAAATGAAACGACTAATTTTTATATTCTTTGCGCTGACTTTGTTTTATATAAATTTGCAGCCACACGCAACTGATGCTGCGGTAATGGAAGACTATTGTGTTGTACCGCCTTACGTCATACAGAATGTGCCCCCTAATGTCATGATCGTAATCGATAACTCAGGGAGCATGTTTAACTTTGCTTATTCCGACGGTTTTAATACAACAGCTACAGGGGATGACAACAGTTGCGCCAACAGCGGAAGCCCGTGTACCGGATTCACTAACCCCGGCGCATATCCAACTTATAAATACTACGGCTATTTCAATCCCGACTATTGGTACACTTATACTTCCAACAGATTCATATCCATCGCTCCAAAAACTGGAAGCGGGCTTACAGGGGCACGGGCAAAAAATTCTGCTGAATGGGACGGCAACTTCCTGAACTGGCTGTCCATGAGAAGGGTTGATGTTATAAGAAAAGTAATGACCGGCGGGAAGGGAAGTAGTGGTGATGGCACAGGATATGACAGGCTTGTTGGAGAAGTAGCCGACTGTAACAGCAGGGGCACATATAAACAGATAACCAATGTTGAAAATTATGTGGACGGCACTTACACAGGAACGCGGTGTTTAAGAGTTATAACGGCCGGCGGTTCCTGCAATGGAAGCGGTTCAGGGACCTCAAGTTTTGATATAGCCTCAGACTCAAGCTGTAGTAGCTCTTTCGGAAGCGATTACAATGTAGCTGCTCGTGTTCCAACACCGGTCGAGGGGGTTCTGCAGACTGTTGTTGGGGCCAAAGCCAGGATCGGCCTTACATTTTATAATACAAATGAGGGAGGTTTTGTTCAGGTTTATGTTTCCGGCGGAAGCCTTTCGAGCACAGTAAATCAAATAAACCTGACGAGACCAAGCTCGAATACCCCAATAGGTGAAACAGTGTGGACCACAACCGGATATTTTGCCCAGCAGGCATCAATTGCGGGAGGTCCCGGACCGCGTTATGCCGCAGGCAATTATCAGATCAACAACAACGTGGATCCGTTTAATTATGGAACAGGCGGTCAGACGCGATACCCGACCTGTGCAAAGAGCTTTGTACTGCTCGTTACAGACGGTGAGCCCTGCAGCGACGGCAATCTCCCCGCCACTATTCTCGATTATGCATCAGGCAAGTCTTCATTTAACTGTTCCGGCGGCAGTTGCCCTGCCACATCAGGGACTGACTATTCCTTTCCTGCTTCAACTTTCCCATCCTGCGGTGCTGGCGGATATGTTGCGGGCATTGAAGATGTGGCCCTTTATATGCACACTACAGACCTTAGAAATAGTCCGACACTCGGCGTCAATAATATGACCGGTGAACAGAATTTAACGCTCTATACCGTCTTTGCTTTTGGTAAAGGATCAACACTGCTCAGGTATGCTGCCATAAATGGCGGGTTTGAGGATTTAGATGATAGCAATACACCTAACAACCAATCAGAATGGGACAATAATAACGATGGCGAGCCTGACACATTTTATGAAGCAACTGACGGCGCAGAACTTGAACAGAAAATAGGAGAAGCATTTAACAGCATGTTAAAGAGGGCTTCATCAGGCACTGCAGCTTCAGTTCTCGCTTCCGGCGAAGGCCAGGGCGCCAACCTTATTCAGGCAGTTTTTTATCCGAGGCGCAGGTTCGGCAGTGATGTGATCGCATGGACCGGACTTGTACAAAACCTGTGGTACCACGTAGACCCGTTCTTTGCAAACAGCAACATAATCGAAGACACAGTGCAGGATTCAATATTGAACCTCACAAACGACTATATAGTTCAGCTTGCATTTGATACCGAATTGGATCGGACAGTGGCCAAACTCTATGAAGACACAAATGCCGATGGAGCTCCAGATTCCACAACTCCTGTCGAAATTAGAAGTTTTGAGGATCTCAACTATCTCTGGGAGGCCGGTAAACTTTTATGGAGCAGAGATCTTTCTACTAATCCAAGAAAGATCTATACCACTGTGAACGGAAGCACATTTCTGACAAACGGCGCTGACGACTGGGGTTTCGATGATAACAATGACGCAACATTGGCTCCATACCTTAATGCAACCGACACAGACGGAGACGGCAGTGTTACGGATGACGCCGCAAATATTATTAATTACATCCATGGCGTCGACATCGTCCAGGACGCTAACGCTGATGGTTTAAATGATTATCGTGAGAGAACCGTTATCATTGATGATGTTTCTAATGTCTGGAAACTGGGAGACGTTCTTAATTCCACGCCCAGGATCGCTTCATGGGTAAAATTAAACAATTATGATGAGTCCACTCGTAAATACAATGACACTACTTATAAAGCATTTATCGAAACCTCCGGTTATCTGAACCGTGGCATGGTCTACGCCGGAGGAAATGACGGGATGCTGCACGCATTCAGGCTCGGCAAACTGGAGTTAGGATGGAGTGGACAGACATCCTCACAGAAAGCAAGAATAACAGGCGCCGATCCCGGGAAAGAAGAATGGGCCTTTATTCCTAAAAATGCCCTGCCTTATCTTAAATATATTGCGGATCAGGAATACTGTCATATCTACTCTGTGGACCTGAGCCCTTACATATTTGATTCAACCATAGGCGCTCCGGGTTCCGGAGATATCTCGGGCAGCACAAAACCTGAAGACGCTTCTACATGGCGGACCATCCTGATCGGCGGCATGAAGACAGGGGGAGCATGCGCATCAACAACTACAACAACAGCAACACGTCCTGATGTAGACGGTGATGGGAATAAAGATTTTGTTAATACTCCGGTGGACGTCAGCGGCAGCAGTGTAGGTTATTCTTCCTACTTCGCCATTGACGTCACTGATGAGGATAACCCGAAGCTTCTCTGGGAGTTTTCGAATCCGCAACTCGGTTTTGCATCCACAGGTCCTGCGGTTGTAAGGGTCGGATCAGGGACTGATAACGGCAAATGGTTCGTTGTCCTTGGCTCAGGCCCCACAGGACCCATCAGCACTACCGACATGCAGTTCATGGGACGTTCAGATCAAAACCTCAGATTCTTTGTGCTCGATCTTAAGACCGGCGCTCTGCTCCGGACAATTGATACAGGAATTCAATACGCATTTGGCGGCTCATTGCTGAATGCGACCAATGATTCAAACATGGATTACCAGGATGATGCCATTTATGTCGGCTACACAAAACGTACATCTACCGCTCCATACACATGGACCAACGGCGGCGTTGGAAGGATCGTGACTAAGGAGGACTCAAATCCTGACAACTGGGTATGGAGCCCGGTATTGGATAATATAGGGCCTGTCACTTCGTCAATCGCACGCCTGCAAAAAAACAAAGATTGTTTTACTGATTCAGGCAAAGAAGGCTGTCTCTGGTTATTTTTTGGAACAGGCAGATATTACTACGCACAGGAAGCAGCTATCGATGACCAGAGCGGCCAGAGAAGGGTTTACGGCATAAAAGAACCCTGTGTTGTACCATCGGGTGAACGGATCGCAATAGACACAACATGCACAACAGCTGTGACCGGTCTAACCAACGTCACCGCTATTGCCGATGTGCCTTCAATCACTAATGCTAATGATTATAATTTTAAAGGCTGGTACATTTCTCTCGACGCTTCAGCAACCGGTTATGGCGCTGAGCGCGTTATTACAGACCCCCTGGCCGTAACCACCGGCCTTATATTTTTCACTACGTCAAAACCATATACGGATGTCTGCACCATTGGAGGTAAAACATATATATGGGCCCTGCGCTATAATACCGGCGGCTCTGCCGCTGCACTATTGAAAGGGGCGGCCATAATACAGGTTTCAACTGCAGCTATAGAACAAATAAATCTCTCTGAAGCCTTTACAGAGAAAGACGGCCGACGGTCTTCAGCCATGGAAGGTCTGCCTCCGACACAGCAGGGTCTGTCCATCATGACACAGCCACCGCCCTTTAAAAGAACGATACATATAAAGGAAAGATAGGTGATAGGTAATGGGTGATAGGAGTTAAGGATTAAGGGATAAGAGATACGAGTTATGAAGGGTATGATGAATAATAAAGGAATTACATTGATAGAGCTGATAATTGTCGCTACTATTATCGGAATCCTTGTTGTTGCCCTTGGATTTGAATTTCAGGGATGGGTCAGCGGCTATAAAGTAGAGAGCCAGACCAAAGAGATGTATATTGATCTGATAAATACACGGGCCAGAGCTATGCAAAAGAACAGAATGCATTTTATAGATCTTGCAGTCGATCAATATAATATCTATGAAGATGACAACCCGGCGCCAAACGGGGACGGTATAGCTAACAACGCAACTGATGCACAGGTGTCTCAAAGAATTTTAGAAGCGCGCTATCCGATTATATGGAGCACCCCAGGAGACACCAGCGTTGAGTTCAATACAAATGGCCTTTCAAGTGATAATAAGTTAATCTGCAGCAATGCACCTGATGATGCAGATGCTGCGGATTATAACTGCATGATAATATCAACGACAAGAATAAATATGGGGAAACTAACACAGTCAATAGTTGATGGAGGGGCATGTAATGCTGCAAACTGCGTTGAAAGATAAAAAGGGGTTAACGCTTATTGAGGTCATGATCTCCCTTGTAGTGCTGCTCCTTGTTTTTCTTGCTCTCCTGCAGACTGCACTTGTAAGCATTGACTCGAACATGGCGAATGTCCTTAGAGATGAAGCGGTAAACATTGCAGAAGAACAGATGAATGTTGCAAGGAATACTTCCTTTGACATCCTGGCATTAGGTACTACTGATGTTTCACCGCCTGCAAGAAGTATAAGAAATATAGCAGCTTTCACTTACACAGTTACAAGAACAATTAGTAACGTAAAAACTAACAGCAGCATTCAGGTTGTTATAACCGTTACATGGGACTGGAAAGATAGAACAGCAGCTAACGGGGATCCTTATACTCATACAATTTCTGCTATATTGAGGAACCAATGAGTAACAAGCAATCAGCAATCAGCAATCAGCTATCAGCTATCAGCAAACAGAGTGAAAAAACTCCGAACTTCTTTAAACAACTGTTCACTGTTCACTTTTCACTGTTCACTGACAAAAAGGGTTTTACCATGGTAGAGCTTATGGTAACGATGGTTATATTTGTGCTCGCCATTGCAGCCGCTTCACAAATATTCACCAAACTTTTGACCCAGTTCAAACAGCAGTCCAAGGTAGCAGAGACTAATATTGAGGGCATCGTCGGGCTTGATCTTCTGCGTCAGGATATCGAACATGCCGGATTGGGACTGCCGTGGAATATTGCAGGGGTAGCTTATCCTGAGGCTGTAGATCCAACTTATAACGATCCACCGGGCAATCCGCCAAGTGCAATCATGAGCTGGATATTAGCAGACAATTCTGATTATCTTGTCATTAGATCAGCAAACGCTACAACATCAAACACCGCAGGAAAAAGCACACACCTCACGTCAGATGGTAATGTAAGGACCTGGTCTTTGTATACAGATGATCTAGTGCCTAATCCAGTTAACCCAGCGCTTAATCCAGACTTGGTAATTGTACTCTCACCCGGTTCGACCGCTTCGAACTCACGTTCATTGGTAGTCTCCGGAGGAACATATTATACAGCTTTCAATAATCTTTCCTCATTCAAACCTGCTGACAATACCGATGTCCGTTTGGTATATGGCATTTCTCCTGCCAATGCAACAAATGCTCTTAGAGCACCTTTTAACAGGGCGGATTACTACATATCTGCAGCTAATGTGCCCACAAGATGCGCCATCGGCACAGGAGTTCTCGTTAAGGCAACTCTTCTTCATGCTGCAACTCTTGATCATGTTGCTGGAGAGCTGGATGAGATGCCGATCCTTGATTGCGTCGCTGACCTGCAGGTTATATATGATCTGGATACCGATATTAACGGGACTATTGATCCCCCTACCAATGATATATCTGCACTGAGCCCCCAAAATATCAGAGATCAGCTCAAAAATGTACAGGTATATATTCTTGCGCATGAGGGTCAGAAAGATACTAATTTTACCTTCAATAATTTTACGGCCGGAGGAACATCTGTCAGAGTAGGAAGATTTGCGGGTCTTGGAAACGATTTTGATCTTACAGATATAGCTGATTATCTTAATTACAGGTGGAAGGTATATAACATATCCGTAGAAACAGGCAATCTGAGGTGATAATGAAATTTTCTGCAAAACATAAACCGGAATCACCGGCATCTGAATTATACTCAGACAATATACTGCACAACAATAAGGGTATTGCACTGGTGATGGTCATGATATTATCGTTGATCTCCCTTGCTATCATGTCGGGCCTCATCTATATGGTGACCTCAGGTACACAGGTTTCAGGTATCGAAAAAAGATATCAGACAGCGCTTGAAGCCGGCAAAAGCGGTAAAGATATTGCTTATCAGTTAATAGCCGCAAGAGGAAATCCCTATAGCGCCGCCGAGGCCGCTCTTTTCAATTTCAGCACTACAGCTTCTTTTGACGCATGCATGAACAGCAAACTGAATAATCCAACATATTTAAATGGAGCAGATAACTGGGGAGGCTGTAACAGTTCTATTGATATAATTACCTTACCAGTACCCAATACTGCAACATACGATATGACTTTCAGTCTCGGTAACAACCCTACATATACTGTATATGCAAAGATCGTTGATACAGTTGAAGGAAACTCCAGTATAGATGAAGGGTTGGAAAAAACAGGCGTAGTTATTTCAAACTCGGGTGAAGTGGCTGTTGTTTCGGTCCCGTATCTATATACTATTGAAATAGTAGCTGAAAACGCCGCCAATTCAATGGAAAGGTCCAGACTGTCAGTACTATATCAATACTGACGTCACTATTTATGGAGCATAATGAATAAGTTAATATTATTATTTATCTTCTGTTTTATAATAGCCTGCTCGACAGAAAAAACCTCTGATACTGATAAGCAGAACGCTTCAACAGAGAGCAAAAAAAGCGTT